>CAYVDZ010000406.1:1523-5472 GCA_964450575.1 uncultured Opitutus sp. | reverse complement strand
CGTAATGGATGAACTTGCTCCGCTTGTCGAAGAACGCGCTGTCGTATTCGTCGCCCTCGATCACAAAGGGATCCTGCTCCGCCCCCAGATGCGCCCCCACGGGCGGGTCCTGCGGAACCCCTCCAATCAGAAAACCCGGGTCGCGGCCCGCCTCGCGCAACAGGTACGCCGCGATGGACGTTGTGGTGGTCTTTCCATGCGTTCCGCAAATAACCAGATTTCGCCGACGCTTGAGCACGAAATCATGCAGGAGTGCCGGCAGCGACGTGAAGGCCAGAGCCCGCGCCTCCAGCAGCCATTCCACCTCGGGATTGCCGCGCGACATGGCATTGCCGATCACGACCAGATCCGGCGCGAGTTGTTCGAGCCGGGCCGGATCGTAACCATCATGCAGGGTAATGCCGGCCTCGGCCAACACGGTGCTCATCGGCGGATAAATCCCGCTATCCGCTCCCACAACTTCGTGGCCGGACGCACGCGCGAGCAACGCCGCGTTGCCCATCGCGGTCCCGCAGATTCCCATGAAGTAGATCCTCATTGACGACCTAGTTGAACCAACCGTCGCGACTCTGGAAGCAGTAACTCGCAAAATCACGCGCGCAAACCTGCACCCTCATCCTCTTTCCACCCGCTCGTCGGCGCCCCCGCAGGCGCGAAGCCGCGCGCTCGTCCCTCCCAGCATGTCACGCAATGCGTGACATGCTCGGCAGCGCCGCAGCCCCTGCACCCCGGGTTAAGCGGGGCGCGGGCCAGCCAGGGCATGGAGACAAAAACCGCCAGCGGCGAAGCAAGCAGCCAAACGGCGCAACCCAGGCGACGCAGCTGTAGTCAATCGCTCACGCGCTCCAACCAGCGCGGTCGGCGGTTACCTCCCGCCAATCAATCTCCATCGCCCGCTTTAACTGCCACCCGCGCCAGCAAGGTGGGGTGCAAAGCGGTGCGGGGCAGGCCGAGCGAGATCACCGCGGCGATCACCACGAAGACAAACGTACCCCAGAGGCAGCCCGGCAGACCGAGCCATTGAAACAGTACGCCGGAGAGCAAACACCCAATCAGCCGCCCGCCGGCATTTGCCATATAATAAAAGCCGACATTCAGCGCCACCTTGTCGCCGTCGGTGTAATCGAGAATCAAATACGAGTGCACCGCGGAATTCAGTGCGAACACGATCCCGAAGAGCGCCAACCCGACCACAATCACCGCGCCCGCGGGCAGCCCCACCGACAGGCCGAGCGGAATCGCCGCCGCCACTCCGGCCAGCCAGAATGCGAGGCTCGCGCCGGTCGCACCCGTCGGCGGATCCCGGCGAAAGAGCGTCGGCGCGGCTGACTGCACCACGCCGTATCCAATTACCCACAACGCCATGAACGTCCCGACCTGCGAAAAGCTCCAACCGAGGCTTCCGCGCAGAAAAATCGGCACGCCGACCACAAACCAAATATCCCGCGCCCCAAATAAAAACAGCCGCGCTACCGAGAGCACGTTGATCTCCCGCGTTTTTGAAAACAGCTGCTTGAACCCCACTTTGCCCTTCGTCCGACCCATCTCGGCCGGCAGCGAAATCCAGGAGCCAAGCCAGACCACCAGGAGCGCTCCCGCCATGATCCACAGCGCTCCCGCATAACCCGCGACGCTTAAGAGGAAACCGCCGAGAAAAAAGCCCGCACCTTTCAACGCGTTCTTCGAGCCGGTCAGAAGCGCCACCCACCGAAACAACGCTCCGCGCGCATCCGCCGGCACGAGCACCTTGATTGCGCTCTTCGAACTCATCTTGGTCAGGTCCTTTGCGATTCCCGAGAGGGCCTGGGTCATCATCACATAAGCCACCGCCCCAAACTCCGGCCACTCCGGATTCAGCAGTGCGAGCAGCGCCAATGATCCGACCTGCAGCAGCAATCCCGCGAGCAGCGTGAGGCGCAGCCCCATTCGACTCGCCAACCAGCCGCCGAGTAGGTTCGTGACAATCCCGAAGAACTCATAAAAGAGAAATAGGAACGCGAGCTGCACCGGCTTGAAGCCGAGATTGAAGAAGTGCAGCAACACGAGCATCCGCAACGCGCCATCGGTTAGCGTAAAGCCCCAATACGCGCCGGTAACGACGCTGTAATTGCGAATCGCCGCGATCACAACGACGCCGCCACTTTGCGCGTGAGCTCGGCCATCCGATTCACGTAGCCCCACTCGTTGTCGTACCACGCGTAAATTTTCAGCAGCGTGTCATCGACCACCATCGTCGACAGCGCGTCGATGATCGCCGAATGCGGATCGCCCTGATAATCGATCGAAACCAGCGGACGCTCTTCGTATCCAAGAATCCCTTGCAGCGGTCCGTTTGCCGCCGCCTTGAAGAGCTGGTTCACCTCGGTCGCCGTGGTCTTGCGCTTTACTTTGAAAACACAGTCGGTCAGCGACGCGTTGAGCAACGGCACTCGCACCGCGTGACCGTTCAGTTTCCCCAGGAGCTCGGGGTAGATCATCCCGATGGCCGTCGCCGAACCCGTGGTTGTCGGGATCAAAGAAAGGCCGGCGGCGCGGGCGCGACGCAGATCCTTGTCCGGCTTGTCGACGATGCTTTGCGTGTTCGTGGCGTCGTGAATTGTCGTGATGACACCCTGCTCGATCCCGATGCTCTCGTGGATCACTTTCACAATGGGCGCGAGACAGTTGGTGGTGCAGGAGGCATTGGTGAGAAGCCGGTGCTTGCTCGCATCGTAGAGGTGATCGTTCACGCCCATGACGATGTTCTGCGCTTCACCCTTCACCGGTGCGGCCACGATCACCTTCTTCACGCCCCGTTCGAAATACACGTCGAGTTCCGCGGGTTGCCGAAACTTGCCGCTG
Organism: uncultured Opitutus sp.; assembly: GCA_964450575.1. GTDB lineage: Bacteria > Verrucomicrobiota > Verrucomicrobiia > Opitutales > Opitutaceae > ER46. Next base: position 2,631 of record CAYVDZ010000406.1, on the reverse strand, counting down.
CATTCGAGCACAATATCGACGCCATGGTCGGCCCACGGCACGTCGCCGGGCGTCGCCGCTTCCGTGAAGGCCAGGGTGCGATCACCCACGCGAATCGCCGCGCCCTCGGCCTTTGCCTCCTGCGACCAGCGGCCCTGCAGGGAGTCGAAGTTCAACAGATGTGCGGCACATTCGGCCCCGCCCTTCACCTCGTTGATCAGCACCCAGTCAAATTCCGGCCAATCCCACGCCACCCGATAAACCAGCCGTCCCATGCGTCCAAATCCATTGATGCCAATCCGAGCTTTTTTCATGCGAAGGTGAGAGAGTGCGTCCGAGGCTCAAGTAATGAGACTACGAAAAATCATATGCCATTTACGGAATATAGGTCAAGACCGACCGACTGGGAATTTAACCCCGGCCGGCGACCGCGCGCGTCCGACCGCCGCAAATCGGGCTGGTCTTTTCAAACTCGGAGCGAACGGCCTTCGCTTTCGCCGAATCCCGCCGGAACACCGAGTCCTGGCGTACCGCCGCCTGCAGGCACGATAGATTAGCCTTAAGTGCTGCCGACATTTTGACCGGTAGACGGTAAACCATCCAGTTACCCTCACGATTTGCCTCAACCAGGCCATGGGTTTTCAAATATCCCAGGTGTTTGGAAACCTTCACCTGTGGCTCATTCAGCAGCTCCTGAAAATGGCAGACGCACAACGGGCCATCGCAGAGCAGATTCAGAATCCGCTGTCGCGTGCGGTCACTCAAGCATTGATAAATCCGGGTCAGGTCCACGGAAAGGACGCTGAAGAACAATGTAAATTCCTCAAGAGGAATATCGACCTTGCCCCATGAATCGGGTCTCTTCGGTCGTCGTCAAGTGGGTGAATGCCATTTCACTGGAAACATGAAGCTCCGAAGTGATACAGACATTCCTGTCTGTTCCGAATCAGCCCCGGCTGAGCCGACCAAGGCACAGCCGAAAGCGCCTGTTGCACCGACCCAGCAACAGACAGGAATGTCTGTTTCACCCATCTGAACTTTTGTCTTTTCCCCATAAGTTGGGTCTCTTCGGTGGTCGTCAAGTGGGTGAATGCCATTTCACTGGAAACATGAAGCTCCGAAGTGATAC
>CAYVDZ010000406.1:0-1423 GCA_964450575.1 uncultured Opitutus sp. | reverse complement strand
AGACATTCCTGTCTGTTCCGAATCAGCTCAGGCTGAACCATCCAAGGCACAGACAGGAATGTCTGTTTCACCGCCCAAGCAGCCGAAAGGAATGTCGGTATCACCTATCCAAACCTATCAGCGATACCTGCCGCACTGGCGACAGGAAGGCGCCGTTTATTGGGTGACATTCCGGCTCGCCGACTCCTTGCCCCAGACGGCGGCGAGTGAATTGAGAGCGGAGAAAGATGATTGGCTGCGGGATCATCCGGAACCGTGGGACTCGAGCATGCGGCTGGCTTATCACGTCCGCTTTAGCGAACGGATCAATCAATGGCTCGATGCGGGCTATGGATGCTGTGCCCTCAGCCGCCCTGAGATCCGGGCGATAGTCAGGCAAAGCCTGTTGCGGTTCGACGGCGAGCGCTTGAAGATTCATCGCGGCGTCATCATGCCCAATCACGTTCATGCATTGCTCGAGTTGCTCAGTCCGACTCCCCTTTCAACCGTCCTCAAAGGCATTAAAGGCGCCAGTGCACGCCTGGCCAATCAATGCCTTCATCAAGGCGGCACGTTTTGGATGGAGGAGTCGTACGATCACATTGTTCGCAGCGAGGCGGAATATTGCCAACTCTATAACTATATCCAGGAAAACCCGTCCAAAGCCGGCTTATGCAGCGATCACTATTGTTTCCTCGGCTAGAACAGTGAGGCAGGCATTCCTGCCTGTCCTCCGAAAGTGAAACAGACATTCCTGTCTGTTCAGAATCAGCCACGCGTGGCGACCCCAATAACTCCCCAGAAAGCAACAGACAGGAATGTCTGTATCACCCCAATCCTGGATCAGCCCGCGTGGCGGCCCCAAAAACTCCCCAGACACCGCCCGACGCGGTGTCCTCCTGCGCACTTTTTGTCGAATCACCTGCACCCGTTGCGAACAAAGTGTATCCCGATTGAAGTATATGACGAGCGAGGCACGTTTCCAAAGGTACGAGGCCTGAACGGTTTTAACGCGGATCGACCCTGCGGGCCGTTTCATTCTCGCGCCAAGCTTTCCATGAAACGCCCTTCCCTCCGTCAGGCTCTCACATGGGTGACCCTTCTCGCCGTCGTCGGCGTAATTTTTTATAAACTCAGACTTTCACCGACACCGGTCTCCGCCCACCCCGTGGCCCGGGGTGAAATTATCGGCGAAGTCATGGGCACCGGAACCCTCGAGGCCCGGATCAAAACCACCGTGAGCGCCCGCATTCAGGAGCGCCTGATGGAAGTAAATGCAGACCAGGGCGACACGGTGAAGGAGGGTCAACTCCTCGCCCGGCTCGACGATGCCGAAGCGAGCCAGCAAGTCGCGATCGCTCAAGCGACCCTCGATGCCACCAAGCAAACCGCAGAGCGCGTGCGCGCCGACCTGGCGCGCTCCGAGGCGGTCTTAACGCAGGCA
>CAYVDZ010000405.1:0-5484 GCA_964450575.1 uncultured Opitutus sp. | reverse complement strand
TATTTCGAACCAGTGGGCCAGTTCTCGATTGGATACTTCCGCAAGGATTTGAAGGACTTCCTCGTCACACGTACGATCGGGGTTGTCCCGACCGGCAACGACAACGGCTTCAGTGGTGATTTTGCCGGGTTCGAAGTCAACGGGCGGAGCAACGCAGGTACGGCCACGGTCGATGGTTGGGAAGTCAACTATCAGCAGCAGTTCACGTTTCTACCGGGCGCCTTGCGCGGGTTGGGATTCTCCGCCAATTTCACCAAGCTGGAAACCTCCGGTGACTATGGTGAAACCGGTGTACGCTCCACGTCGGACGTGGCCCGTTTCACGCCCGAGACGGCGAATGTCGCCTTGAACTACAAGTATCGCAATTACGGCGCCCGGGTCAGCTATAACTATACGGGGAAGGCCCTCTGGGACTACTCCTCGGATCCGTCGCGCCTGCGCTATCGCGATGCCCGCGAGATCGTCAATCTCGGGCTGACATATCAGCTCCGGCGGGGCATTACGCTGGCGGTTGATTTCACGAATCTCTTCAATGCACCCCAGGAATTCTTTCGCGGATTCTCAGACCGGCTCGAACGCGCCACCTTCAACGGCACGACGATCACGTTTGGCATCAGTGGCCGCTTTTGATCAAAACAATACCGGGACGAATGGCTGGGCATCGTCCGTCCTGGCTTAGTCAGATGCTCCCCGGTTCCGACGAGGAACCGGGGGGGATTTCAGTCCCGCCCCGCTTTTTCCGCACGCCTCCGCCCACCCACCTTCATTGCCATACCGAATGAAAACTCTGCCGCTTCTCGCTGCACTCACCGTCGCCATCGTCTCTCCGGGCCAGGCATCGGAATCGAAGATGCCTCGTCTCGGTCACAATAGTCCGGGCCAACTTGTCGATCTCGGCGTGGGCCTATGGGCCTGGCCGCTGCCCATGGACTATAATCAGGATGGGCTGATGGACCTCGTGGTCGTATGCACCGACAAGCCGTTCAATGGCACTTGGTTTTTCGAGAACTCAGGACAGGTCGATCCGCAGTTGAAATTGCCTATCTTCAAACCAGCGGTGCTCATCGGAAAGTCTGCGCCTTCATCCGGGATCTCGTACGTCACGGGTAAGCCGGTCATTACGGCGACAGCCTCGCAGAAAGTGGGAGACCTGTTTAATTTCCGTGGCAACGTCTTTCCGGATTTCCTGAAATCGCAGTTCAACAAACCCGAGAAGTTGTCTGTTCCGGAGAAGATTCATACCGAACCAGGCAACATCCGCCAGAACCAGTGGAAGCTGGTGGATTATGATGGCGACGGCGCAATGGACGTCACCGTGGGCATCGACTTCTGGGGCGACTATGGCTGGGACAACGCCTACGATTCACAGGGGAACTGGATTCGCGGGCCCCTGCGGGGTTATGTCTATCTCCTGCGCAACACGGGCACGACAGAGAAGCCGGTCTACGCAGATCCAGTCAAAGTTCACGCGGGCGGCAAACCGGTCGATCCGTTCGGCATGCCTTCGCCGATGTGGGGTGACTTTGATGGCGACGGTGACCTCGATCTCATGTGCGGTGAGTTTCGCGATAGCTTCACGTATTACGAAAACGTCGGCACGCGCACCCAGCCGCTCTACGCGGCGGGCCGGCAGCTGATGATTGGCGGCGTGCCCCTCACGATGGATCTCTGTATGATCACTCCGACGGCGGTCGACTTCGACGGCGATGGCGATCTTGATTTGGTGGTCGGTGATGAAGACGGACGGGTGGCATTTATTGAACACACCGGGACGACCAGTAGCGGCGTGCCGCAGTTTCTGCCGCCGCGCTATTTTCGTCAGTACGCCGCCGACGTAAAATTTGGCGCCTTGGCCACGCCCTATGCGTTTGACTGGGACGGTGACGGCTTGATCGACCTCGTCAGCGGCAATACCGCTGGCTATATTGGTTTTATAAAAAACATGGGTGGTGACCCAATTCGGTGGGCCGCGCCTGTATATTTAACCGCCGGAGGAAAAACGATTCGTGAGCTGGCGGGTCCGAATGGATCAATTCAGGGTCCGGCCGAAGCGAAGTGGGGTTACTCGATTCTGAGTGTGGCGGACTGGGATCACGATGGGTTGCCGGATATCGTCACCAACGGAATCTGGGGAAAGGTGGTTTGGTATAAGAACATCGGCACCCGTCAGGAGCCACAGCTGGCTCCCGGCCAGCCGATCGAGGTGGCGCCGGGTACAAAATCGCCCAAGCCGGCCTGGAATTGGTGGGACCCGCAGGGCCGCGAATTCGCTACTCAATGGCGAACCACCCCGCAGGTGATTGATTGGAATGGGGACGGCCTCAGCGATCTGGTGATGTCGGATCACGAGGGTTATCTTGCGTTGTTCGAACGCAAACGGGCGGCGAATGGCACGCTGACGCTTTCGCCGGGCCAACGCGTGTTCTGGGGCGAGGGGACAAGTGTATTTAATAGTAATGGACAGCCGCAAAACAAAGAGTCTGGTTTACTCCAGTTGAATAATGGACTCCATGGCCGTTCCGGCCGGCGCACGTTTGCCACCGTCGACTGGGACGGAGACGGGAACATGGACATTCTGGTGAACAGCAATCCCAACGTGAATTTTCTCCGCGGCCTTGGCCGTGATACGCAAGGTCGCTGGAAATTCCGCGACGAAGGACCGGTGAGCACCCACGAGTTGGCTGGCCATGCGACCAAGCCGACGACGGCGGATTGGAATGGTGATGGTATTCCGGAGCTGCTCATCGGCGCCGAGGATGGCTTCTTCTATCAAGTGAAAAACCCCCGCAGTAAAAAGTAACACCAACAAGCGGAGGGTCGGTGGCGCGCTTTCGGGTGCGCCGCATATCAACGTGACCCGCTTGAGCTCGAATCTCTTATCCATGCATTCCTCCACTCAGCTGCCTAACGGTATTTTCTCCGCCCAATGGATTCCGACCGATGCGTCGGGTCGGGTTGATCGGGCCAGTCTGGCCGAGCATCTCGATTTTGAGAAGCGGGCCGGGATCAGTGGGGTGCTCGCGCTCGGGAGCACGGGAGAGTTTCCCCATTTCACCGTCGATGAGCGCAAGGCGGTGCTCGCGACGGTGGCCGAGCTGGCGGCACCGCTGCCGGTGTTTGCCAATATCACCGATATTCGTCCGCGCGCGGCCATCGAGTTGGGCCGCTATGCCAAATCCCTCGGCCTGCCCGCGGTGGCGCTGATGCCGCCGGTATTCTTTCCCGTGTCGCAGGCGGATATGCTCGCTTACTTTCTGCACGTGGCCGAGGCCGTCGACCTGCCAGTAATGCTCTATAATTTTCCGGAACTGACGGGAAAACGGATCGATCTGCCGACCGTCGCCGCCTTCGCGGAGCGTGCCCCGATGATCGCGATCAAACAGAGCGGCGGGGAATTCGACTATCACCGTCAGCTGATCGCGCTCGGGAAAGAAAAGGGATTTGTGGTGATGTCGGGCTCCGACACGCGGCTGCCGGAGGTATTCGGGTTGGGCGCAGCCGGCTGCATCGGCGGCTTGGTCAATATTGTGCCCGAGCTGATGGTGGCAATTCATCGGATCTGTGCATTGGGTCAGCCCGGTGATGCCGCCGCTCCGGCGGCGGCGATGGTTGAGCTTGGCCGGATCATCGATCAATTGACCTTCCCGCTCAACGTTGCCGCCGGGCTTGAGGCTCGTGGCTTCAATCCGGGCGCTCCAAAGTCAATCGTGTCGCCGGAATCCCGAGTAATCTATACGCGGATTGTCGCGGAGATGAGCGCGCACATTGTCCGCTGCGGCCTGCAACCTGCGACGCCGGCAGCGGCGTAGTGCCATCTTTATTTATACATCTGGAGTAAACTGATTTTATGGGTTTGATCGTTGAACCCTTGGTAAGACGAAAACCACTGCCGTGCACTTGGAAAAGTCCGGGTCATACGGTTCCTCCCGGGGTTGAGGCCCGGCGCTCAACCTGGAAAATGCAGTTGAAGCCACAGATTCCACAGATGGGTACAGATTACCAAGGCATTATAAATTACAGTCACTTCACCTTGCGGGTGAATTGCGGCCAGGTGCCTCTTCATTAGTAATCCTCTGTATCCGGGTTTATCTGTGTAATTTACGGTTAAAATAGACTGCTGAGTTTGGCTCAAATTAATTGCTGACGTGTTTGTGATTTGGCCTCGATTCCCTTTCCTCTCATTGTCGCGTCATACCCCTCCATGCAGACTCAGACTCATTTCACTGCTCTCGATGGTTTTGTTCTCGCCGGCTATTTCCTGGCGACGATGGCGGTCGGCTTTGCGTTTTGGGCGCGCAGCCGGTCGGTATCCAGCTTTACCGCTGCGGGTGGGAGCCTGCCAGGCTGGCTGACCGGGCTTTCCATTCTGGGGACCTATATTAGTAGCATCAGCTTCCTCGCGCTGCCGGGACGGGCCTTCGCCGGCAATTGGAATCCCTTCGTATTCAGCTTGTCGTTACCCCTCGCCACTTGGATCGGGGTGAAGTATTTTCTCCCGTTCTATCGCAACAGCGGCAAGGTTTCCGCCTACGAGCATCTGGAGGAGCGCTTCGGCCCCTGGGCGCGGGTTTACGCCAGTGCCTGTTATCTTTTGACGCAGTTTGCCCGGATCGGGACGGTTTCCTACCTCATGGCTTTACCGCTGCATGTGCTGCTCGGCTGGGACATCCGCCTCATCATTATCTTCACCGGAGTGGCGACGACACTCTATACATTTATGGGCGGCATCGTGGCGGTCATCTGGACGGATGCGGTGCAGACAACGGTGCTGGTGCTCGGAGCCCTGACCTGTGCAATCCTGATGATCACGAGTCTGCCGAATGGCCCAGGGCAATTATTCGAAATCGCAGCGGAGAATAATAAGTTCAGCCTCGGAAGTTTCGGAACGAGCCTGGCGGAACCGACCTTCTGGGTCGTGCTCATCTATGGTGTCGTGATCAATCTCCAGAATTTCGGAGTCGATCAAAACTATGTGCAACGCTATCACACGTCCAAGTCGGACGCAGAGGCGCGGAAAAGCGTATGGATGGGTGGACTGCTCTATCTGCCGATATCGGCGATCTTTTTCTTCATCGGCACCGCCTTGTTCGCTTACTATACAACCCACCCGGATGCGCTGCCAGCCGAGTACCGTGACCCCGCCCGGAGCGACTCGGTGTTCCCTTGGTTTATCGTCACCGTGTTGCCGCCAGGAATCACCGGTTTACTGATCGCGTCCATCTTTGCCGCCGCGATGAGCACAATCTCCAGTAGTCTAAATTCTACGGCTACCATTATCCTCAACGACTACTACGGGCGGTATTTCAACCGGCAGGCGACGGAGCAGCAGAAGATGCGGGTTTTGTATATTGCGACAGTCGCGGTCGGCGCGCTTGGTACTTCGATCGGCCTGGCAATGATCCATGTGAAGAGCGCGTTGGATGCGTGGTGGATGCTCGCGGGGATTTTCGGTGGCGGCATGCTCGGCCTGTTTCTGCTCGGATT
>CAYVDZ010000404.1:0-5485 GCA_964450575.1 uncultured Opitutus sp. | reverse complement strand
CCGCGACCGACGCCGGTGGATCGGACCCGGAGACGAAGACGAACTACATCACGGTGACTGCGCCGACTCCTCCGCCGGTCGCTGCCTTCATCGGAACGCCCACGAGCGGCGTGGCCCCGCTCACCGTGGCCTTTGCCCACCAGTCCACGAACAATCCGACCTCGTGGTCTTGGAGTTTCGGCGACGGCGGCACGGCAACGACGCAAAGCCCGAGCCATGTCTACGAAGCGGCGGGGACGTACACCGTTACTCTGACCGCGACCAACGCCAGTGGATCGGACTCGGAGACGAAGACGAACTACATCACGGTGACTGCGCCGACTCCTCCGCCGGTCGCTGCCTTCACCGGAAGGCCCACGAGCGGCGTGTCCCCGCTAACGGTAACCTTCACGGACCAATCGACCAACAACCCCACTTCCTGGTCGTGGGACCTCGGAGACGGGGGCACGGCAACGACGCAAAGCCCGAGCCATGTTTACGAAGCGGCGGGGACGTACTCGGTCACTTTGACCGCGACCAACGCGGGTGGATCGGACCCGGAGACGAAGACGAACTACATCACGGTGACGGCGCCGCCTTCGCCTCCTCCGCCAGTCGCCGCGTTCATCGGAACCCCGAGGAGCGGAACGACCCCGCTCAGCGTCACCTTTACGGATAAATCGACGAACGCACCGATCTCGTGGTCGTGGGACTTCGGTGACGGATCTAGCTCGATCGAGAGAGACCCGAGCCACGCCTATGCAACCGTGGGAACCTACAGCGTGCAACTGACGGTGAGCAACCCCGACGGCTCCGATAGCGAGACCCAGCGCGAGTACATCACGGTAACAAGGTTGGATCCCGATATAGATGTCACCCCGCCCGCACGCGTGACAGATCTCCAAGGATTTCCACTCGGGCCCGAGGCATTGCAACTGCGGTGGACCGCAGTGGGTGACGACGGACTTGATGGACAGGCCGCTCGATACTCAGTGCGCTGGTCGCTGGAGCCGATCACGGTCGACACTTGGAACACGCTAGATCTACTCGCCGCCGTTCCCGTACCCGCCCAAAGCGGCTTTCCTGAGGGGTTCGATCAATCCGGCCTGCACGCGGGAGAGAAGTACTACTTTGCGCTGGTCGTGCTTGACGAGGGTGGGAATGCATCGGAAATGTCAAATGTAGCGGTCGTCATGCTTCCCGATGCGATCGACACCGCGCCGCCGAACAGACCGACGGGGGTTTTGGCCGTCTTCGGTGACGAAAGGGTGACGATCAGCTGGAATCCAAGTCCAGACCCGGACGTCGCCGGCCATCGCGTGTACCGGAGGGTTGCGGATACCAGTCCTGCTCTCCAAGCGCCAGAGGGTCTGGAGGGGACGAACTACTATGACCGGGGAGTCGTGCCCGGCGAAACGTACGGCTACTCCGTCACGGCCATTGACAGATCGGGCAACGAGTCGCCAACAAGCTCTGAAACCTGGATCACAATTCCTGTCGATCAACAGGTGCCCTTGGTTCTGGGTATCGACTATCTGAAATCGAGTGGCGCTGAGGTCGATCTGAACCGCGTAAGAATACGCTGGTCGACTCGGCCGGGGCCTGACCTGGTGGGGTTCAATGTATATCGCGAGCGGCTGGACTCCGCCAAGCCAGATCCCGGTGACCGCCGGAGTGCTGGCGGTGCGGGCAGCTCGGGGGAGTTGATCGACCCAGCCGGACCAATGCTTCGCTTGACCGAGGAGATGCTGCCTGGGGCCGGGCCGCACGAGTTTACCGAATCTCCTCTCCCCGCGCCGGGCACCTACCGCTACTGGGTCGAGGCGGCCGGCCACTCCGTCGCTAGGCAGCTACTCAATCCGATCGAGGTGTCCATTGACCGGCGCGTGGGTACTGGTCTGGATCTCTTTCCGAACCCTATGGTCCACGACGTCACCGCATCATTCTTTCTGGAGCGCTCGCAACAACTGAGGGTCGAGATCTACTCGGCTTCGGGCCGGCTGATCTATCGGGAATTACAGACTAGCCCGGACGCTGGGCTTCAGAACTGGCAATGGAACGGGGTCCAATCTGACGGGCGGGAAGCCGCGTCCGGCACTTATTTCTTGATCGTCAGTTCTGGTCAGTCAACCCACAGGGGCCGAATCGTCGTCACGCGATAGGGGACACGTCAAACATCGAGCCTCGTGTGACATCACCGAGACGCCCGGGGTCGCACCACGGTGGACGCCGCGAATCGTGATCGTTCCGGATTACCTTCCCTCCCGCTGTAGACCACGAGATGCGCCCGCCAAGAGCCGACGCCGCTCCCCGGCATCGAGTGCGAAGAACCAGGCCGTGGCCAGGTACGTTCCGCCGCCCAACGCACCGCGAGCAACGATTGATCCGTAACCATTGCTCCATGGGAGCGTGGCCAAGAGTGCGAACGCGGCCCCTCCCGCCAACACTGGGAATCTGAATCGCCACGCCGTTTCCAGGAGATGATGGCGAACAGAGACTCCCAAGGCGCGACAAGCCATGCGCATCATGAGAACTGTGGTGAGGCCGGCCGTTACTAGCACGGTCATCGCGATCCCCGAAATGCCCCAGATCCGCGCCGCCGGGATGCTCAGCGCAACGTTGATGATCGACAAAGCAAGTGCGATTTTCGCGGCGGCGCCGTGCTTGCCCAGACTCAGAAGCAGTCTCTGGGAACTGGGGGACAGGGCATCGAGCGCGAGCGTGGCGGTCAGCAATCGCAACACCCAACGACCCTCTCTTGCATACTCCTGCCCCATCCACCGCCCCAGAAATGCCTCCCCGAGAGCGAAAAGTCCGAGCACTGCGCCGAACATCACAAGCTGAAGGACGCGCGAAGACTGGAACCAGGCGTGTCGGACCCGCACGGTGTCGTCGCGCGCCGCGATGTCGGCGAAGAACGGGGTAAGCGGAAACCCCATCGCCAAGGCGAGGCTGTTCGCGTACTCCACGAGACGTCCGGGGATGGCAAAGAAAACGACGTGAGCCACGCCCAAGACATGCGCAATGACGATGGACATAGTTTGTTTACGAAGTCGCTGGGCCATCATCAAGACCATGTTCTTGATGCCAAATCCGTACATGTCTCGAAGGACCCGCCAGGAAAAGTAGCGCCGAGAAACCACGAAATCACGGTCAGTAACGCGGACGAACACGGTGATGGCCGCAGTGTGGATCAGACTGTAGGCAAGCAAGACCATGGCGATTCCGAGAAGCTTGGCATTGGCCGAATGAAGAAGAACGAAGTAGAAGCCGACCGTCTGCGCCACCGTCAACAAGATCTTGCTCGCGTTGAGAAAGTAGTGACGCTGGGTGCCCATCAGGTGAGCCACAACCAGCGATGCCGGAAACTCGATCGCCACGCTCAGGGCGACCACCGCCACGGCCGCGGTGAGATCGGGAATGGCGCCCCGATCCACGTTGAAGAAGAAATCCGCGCGAAGAGCAACGAATCCAAGGACCGCTCCCCCAAGAATTCCCACGCCTGTGAGGAACGGAAAGCATGAACTCGCGATGCGCCTGAGTTCATCATTGTCAGCGGAGCCCTTGGCGCGGGCGACGAAGCGGACGATCGCGGGACCCACTCCGAGGTCCAAAAGGCCAAGGTAGCCGACAATTCCGAACAGTACCTCCCAGACCCCGTAGCCAGTGTTTCCAAGCTCCCGGACCATGATCGGACTGATCACGAACGCGCTGGCCACATTGACAGCGAGGAGCAGCACGCCGGAAGCGGAGTTGAGCGCAAGCCGGCGCGTCAGGGGTGTCTACGCTTCGTGCGAGCTGGTTCGCTCGCGGGAGTTATCCGCCGCATGTACCTAGCTGTTACTGACATCGGGTATCTTACATATTGAAAAGCGGTATTTGCCGCGCGCCGTGAGTGGGATGGAGTCGACGAACGACACATCAAAGGTCATGCGATCACCGAAGATCTGCGCCACGCTTTTCGCGAGAGCGACCAGGCTGGACTCGGAGTACGCCGTGTCGCGAACGATCAGGAAATGCAGGTGATCGTACCGCTCCTGGACAATTTGAACTTGCTTGAACCCGGCTATGTGGATCACAAAAGTGTCGAGAATCGAGATGCCAAAGACTGGCACGCGATCCGGTCTGAAGAGGAAGTCCGCGGTGCGCCCCTCGATCCGACGGAGTCGCGGCAAAGTCCGCCCGCAGGCGCACGAACCGGAAGCGGAAGAGGCGAAATCGCCGATCTCGTACCGAATGAGCGGCATCGCGTGATTCAGAAGGTCGGTGATCACGAGTTTCCCGGGCCGATCAGGTGTCTCCCCGAGGATCTCTACGAGGAGGCCTTCCGCAAAGACGTGGAGACCATCGTGAGCCGGGCACTCAGAGGCGACTATGGACAGCTCTTCACAGCCGTAACGGTCGAAGACTCTGGTGTGGAAGGCTCGTTCAATCACCGAGCGTTCAGAGGGTGTCAGAACCATGGCGGTGGTGACGACCGAGTCGAATGAAGCCTGATAGGCGCCGACCTTGGAGATGTACTCAGCGAGGCGATACGCCGAGTGCGCATGGCCCATGAGCACGGATGGCTGGTACTGCCGCACGGCCCGAAGAAAACGCTCGATGTGATCGTCGTCGAACATGAGTGTGTCGAGGTAGACGGAGCGGTCGGTCAGGGCATTGCGCAGGCGGAGCTTCCAATCGCGCGGCTTGTCCGTGTCACCCCAGACAGAGGCGACCTTGGTGCCAGGTGTCCAACCTGCCCAGGCGTTATGGCGCTCCACTGCAGCGCGCTTTGCACTTGCGGCGCGGTAGTCAATATAGTTGTGCAGGGGCACGCCGGTGGAGCCCCCTGTCCTCTTATGCACGGAGTTGCTCACGGAATAGCCATCAGAAAAAGACTTGGAGAGGGCATCCCTGATGTCATCTTTAGTCAGGATGGGGAGTGCGACAATGTCTTCTAACGTTCTCAGGTCGCCGGGCGCGAACCCACAGGCGTCGAAGCGGCGCCGGTAGAACTTATTGCTGTCGAAGGCGAAACGCAGGAGTGTCCGTAGCCGAGAGAGCTGAAGCTCACGGAGCAGCTCGGGCGCTGCGTACTGGGAGGCAGAGAGTGGGCTGCGATAGGGTGCGACGTCGTAGCCGTCGCGCCTGAGATACAGGTCCCAGGTCGCGTGCTTGACGATGGGCTTGAGCAGATCCATCGGCGCTCGCGTGCTCCTGTCCATACGGGCGGTGGCTCTTGATGGCGCGTCGAGTGCGGTTGGGGTAGTTCCCGAACCCCGGTCCTTCGCAAATGGGATTACCATCAGCTGACAAGCTCGTCGGGTCTTCAGTCGCGTCGCTATCTGCCAGAAGCATTCCCTGGATTGGCACATGTCCGCATCGGAGGCCGTCGATGCGGACGCTGTGTCTCTCGAGGTCTGGCCTAGTCTCGCTCAGTATAGGCACTCGCCGATCGCCGGGCAAGACACAGCCTCTTCCAACATGAAGTGAGCCTGAAGGATGGGTCTGTTTCCAACATGAG
>CAYVDZ010000403.1:0-5488 GCA_964450575.1 uncultured Opitutus sp. | reverse complement strand
GATAAGTTCAATCCATAAACCTGTATTAAGGAATAAACCTTAGCCTGTATACTGAAACAGTGATTGGCGATGGTCTATATGGGCTGGCGTCAGGGTGCTCAGCAGCCAGGTGCCATCGCGTCGATCGATTCCAATCGATTTGCCGGAAAAGGGGGCGACAGCGAGCCGCAGCATTTAGGGCGGTTCGAAGGGCCGTTTTTTTCGCCTCAAACTCCCGAGATTGAGCCGCACGCTGGTGGAGGGAAGACATCTACCGCGCGCTCCAATCGGGGGCGAAGTCGTGCCTGCTGAAAGATATGTCGACCGCCGAGATCATTGGCACGATCCGGGCCGTGCACGAAGGTACCGTCGATCTTCCGACGATCGTGACCGAGCGCTTGAGCCAGCGTTTGCAGCGCCAGGCTTTGACCAATCGTGAACGTGAGGTGTTGCTGTTGTTAGTGAAGGGCCGCAGTAACAAGGAAATAGCCGCCGCGCTCGGCATTTCGGACGAGACCGCCAAATCGCATTTGAAAACCTTGTTCACGAAACTCGGAGTCCGTGATCGCACCGACGCGGCCATCAGTGCGATCCGGCACGGCATTGTCCACCTGACCTGAGCCTGGGGCTTCCCCCGATCGGGGGATTGCGGGAGGTTCGACGCTTGTGGTTTAATAAGAGCTCAGTTCACCCCCACACCAGAGTGTAAACCCCGCGCGCCGATTCGTTCGTCGGCGTCGTCGTTCGTTCGTAAATTCCCACGCTTCCTTCTCCCTGCCGCTGCAGTCGTCTCCGACGTTAGCATGCGATTTCGACCCTTTCGCCCATGACCCCATTGCCTCCCCAATTTCTTGGTTCCGTTCTGATGCTGGCATCGATCGCGCACGCTCAAGTCGTGCCCGAGACCGCCGAGCCTTCGCCGAGCGCAGTCGTCACGCTGAGTCCGTTCGTGGTCGAAACCACTCAGGACATTGGCTATCTCGCGACGAGCACGCTCGCTGGGACCCGGCTGAATACGAGTCTCAAGGATGTGGGCGCGGCGGTCTCGGTTTACACGGAGGAGTTTCTCGCCGACATCGGGGTGCAAAACATCGAAGACATTCTCGCCTACACCGCGTCGACGGAAGGTGGCGGAGTGAACGGCAATTTTTCCGGCATCACCGGCGAATCGTCGGATGCGGCGCGTGACGACCCATCCGGGGTGAATCGCGTCCGGGCACTCGCCACGGCCACGCGGACGCGAGACTACTTCGCTTCCGATATCCCGTCCGATACCTATAATTTCGGCGCGCTCACCATTAGTCGCGGCCCCAATGCCGTCCTCGCCGGCATCGGCAGCGCGGGTGGCATCATCGACTCGGCGCTGCGCCAGGCCGGTTTCAAAGACAACAATCAGCTCGTGGTCCGGGTGGGCGACTTCGGTACCCATCGCCAGGAGCTGCACCTCAACAAGGTTTTGGTCCCCAACCGCTGGGCGCTGCGCATCGATCTGCTGAACGAACGCCAAGGCTATCGTCAGGAGCCGACCTACGAGAAAGATCGCCGGCTCTATCTCGCTTCGACCTACCGCGTGCGCGATCCGAAACGGGGTGGGTTTCTTGGCCGCACCACGGTCCGCGGTAACTTTGAGATCGGCCGCATCGAGGGCGTGCCGCCCAACATGCTGACGCCGGTCGCAAGTTTGCAGTCATGGTTCGGCAACGCGAATCCGGCCATTGACAAGTGGAGCGCGAATGGCGCGCTGCAGCAGATTTTCAATGGCGCGGGCGCGGTGATTGCGCCGAATAATATCGTGGCGGGGTTTCCGCTCTTCCGGAACTGGGGACTCATCTTTGCCGATCCGACTTCAACCAAACCCGGCGTTGGTTTCACGGATCCGGATCTTGCCGCGATCCAAGGATTCATGGGCACGATTCCCGGCGGCAACCAAGGGCCGGGCGGCTATGTGCGTTCGACGGGCGACACGACTCGCGCTCGGGCCGGTTACGCTCGGACCCGCTTGATGGACCGGAACATCTTCGACTTTTATGATCAGCTCATGACGGGAGCCTTTGACTTCCGTGAGCAGAAATTCGACGCGCTCGACGTGCGTCTCGAGCAGTTGCTGCTGGGCGGGAAGGCCGGTTTCGAGATTGCGTATAATCACCAGAACTTTGAACGCACTCGCGATTTCCCCATCACCGGTGATGAAGAGATCTATATTGATACGACCAGGTTTTTGAGCATTCGCTCCGCGGCTTATCCGCAAGGTATTCCTAATCCGAATTTCGGCCGGCCCTTCATCATCTCGCGCGACGCCTTCCGGGATCAGCTCAACTCCACCGAGCGCGACGCCTATCAGGCCACCGCGTTTTATCAGCACGATTTCCGGGAGAGCAGCTCCCGCGTGGCCCGGTGGCTCGGTCGCCACAGCTTTTCGGGACTCCTCTTCAAAACCGATATTCTTCGCGGCAACCGGACCTTCGCCAGCACCTGGGATCCGGCCGGCCAGCTCAACCCGCTCACGAGTATTGCGGCGGGGCCCGGCCTTTTCGCCTCACAGGTCAACGCGTGGTTTTACCTCGGCGATTCTTTGCTCAACGTGGACCGCCTGGAAGACGTGCGCCTGCAGGCCATCAGCGGCGCTCGTCCGGAGTTTGGCGAGACGTACACGTTGCGGGTCTATGATCCGGTCTCCCGTAGTTTCGTCACTGGCACGACCACGCCCTTGCGCATCCTGAGCAACCTCCGCGATCAGCAGGAGGAAATCACCTCCGGCGCCGTCACGCTCCAGAGCCATTGGTTGGACGATCACGTCACCACGCTCTTCGGCTGGCGGAAGGACAAGGCGAACGCCTTTACCTCCGGTGATTTGCCGCGGCTTCCGAATGGAAATTTGGATACGTCGAAATATCAGCTTCAGCCCGCGGCCGCCCAGAAGGTGGACAGCTGGACCAAGAGTGTCGTAGTGAAGTACCCGAAAAAGTTTCTCCCCGCCTTGCCGGCCGGCACGGAGTTGCGCGGCTATTGGAACGACTCGGAGAATTTCAACCCCGTCGGCCAGCGGCGCAACGTATGGAACGAGGAGCTCGGTTCACCCTCCGCGTCGACGCGGGAATACGGCGCGATGCTCACGCTTTTCCGGGGCAAGGTTGATCTGCGCGTCAACCGCTTCGAGACGAGAATCTCGTCCGACTCCATCGCCGGCATCGGCAATCCTTATGCTTATCTAAATGCCATGATCGTCCGCATGGTGTCGGCGCATCAGACCAACCTGCGGCCTGCGGACTTTGGCTATATACATCCGGCCTTCAACACCTTCGAGGATGTCGCCCGCGCATTCTATACCACAATGCCGGCCCGCTTGGAGCAAAACATCTCGCCGAGTAGTAATTTCGAGCCCAAGTTTATCGGCACTGGCAATACGTTTGGCTGGGAGGCTGACACGATAACAAATCGCGCTTCGGTCAGCGACACGGTATCAACCGGACTCGAGATCGAAGGCGTCTGGAATCCGACCCGCAACTGGCGGATCGCAGTTAATATAGCGAAAAACGAAGCCGTTAAATCGAGTGTCGCGCGGGAGGAACTGGAGTTTGCCAACACCTGGATCGCTAACATGCAGACGATGTTCAACGGCAGTCTGCTCCGCGGCTGGCGTAATCCGCCCTCGGAAAGTGCCACGTTGCTGGGCCAATATCGGGGCGAGCACGTGTCCGGGATCGAGACTGCGGCGGCGCTGTCCGGCACCAAGGCGCCGGAGATCCGGAAGTGGCGCGCGAATCTTGTGACGCGTTACGAGTTCAGCCAAGGCCGGCTGCGCGGCTTCAGCATTGGCGGGGCTGCACGCTGGCAGGACAAATTGGGCATTGGTTATCCGTTCGTGGTCGATGCCACCGGCAAAGACGTCGCGGATCTGGCCAACCCCTATTTCGGTCCGGATGAGCTGCAGGTGGATATATCGTTCGGCTATCGCCGGCGCCTTGAGATGCTTGGCACCCGGGTCGACTGGAACCTCGGCATTAACATTCGCAACGCGATCGCGAGTGATGACCTGATCCCCATCGTCGCGAATGCCGACGGCAGCTACGGCACGGTGCGCATCCCGCCGCATCGGATTTGGAGCATCAGTAATTCGTTCCGGTTCTAAGGCAATGAGGCGGCCGGCCACAAGGGTCCAAACCAGATCTTGTGGCCGGAGCATGAGGGTAGGGCGATCCGCTGCGTCGTCTGGAGTGATGGGTTTCCCATGACGCTCTCCAGTCGCGCGGAGAATGGGAGCAGTCCGAGAAGGTCAGTCCGCACGTTGTTAAATCAAGTGGAGACAGTTTTACGCAAGACCGAGCGTTCCCTCAAGGAGGGAAGGAGACGCAGCCGGCGGGGCGTGGGCACCTTCGAATTCGGGTAAAGCTGCGGTGGCTCCGGCTCGGCTTGATCGCACGCGTTGGATGCGGCGTTGACGACCTGCGGTAAATCCCACGCTGACCTTGAAAGCGCACCGAAAGGCGCGGAGTGGAAGATTGCCCTCGCAAGAACGCTGCGCACCACCGTGACACCCCCTTACGGCTGGCTTGCTCACCCGTGGCATGGGAAAACCAGCCTCGGTGCGGGTGTACCTTTCGCAGAGGAATCAACTTCTAACGGACTGACCCCCTCGGATCGGCGCAAAACTACCGCCATCGGTTGATTGTCTTACTTTTATTTATTGCCTTACATTCCTGCCAATGTCCTTGTTTTCCAATCATGGCCTCCACCACTGAATCCGCCTACGTCACCTCCAAGGGGCAGCTTGTCGTGCCCGCGCGGCTCCGCCGAAAATTCGGCATCAAGGCCGGCACGCGGGTCAATTTCACCGAGGAAAGCGGCCGCATCGTGATGCAGCCGGTCACGCGTGAGTTCATCGATTCCTTTTGCGGAGTCTTCAAACTGAAGCCCGGCGAAAAATCGGCCGTGCAGGAGCATTTGGAGGATCGCGCCAAGGAGCGCGCCCGCGAGGATCGCGAGCTGGCGGGAGACCGGCGCAAGTGAAGCCCGCCGTGCTGGATGCCTCCGCGTTGCTGGCGATGCTGTTCGGCGAACCCGGCGTCGAGGAGATGCGCACGCTTTTTCACCGAGCCGCCGCAGCCGACCAACCCTCGCTCATCACCGCCGTAAACTGGGCCGAGGTGCTCTACGGTGTTGCCCGGCGCCAGGGTGATTCCGGATTGGAGATCGCGCGCCGGCTCGGTGCCAGCGGATCACTGGACATCGTTCCGGTGGACACCGTGCTCGCCGAACTCGCCGCCAGCTACAAGGCCGCCGGCAAACTGTCCTTGGCCGACGCCTTTGCCGCCGCGCTGGCCAAATATCGCAAAGCCGACCTCGTCACCGCCGACCGCGAGTTCAAGTCCGTCGAAGGCGAAATCAAAATCTCATGGCTGAAGACCTCATAGCTCCGGGGGATTCGGTACAGGGTCGGGATTCGGTACAGGGTCAGTCCGCTAGTTGTTATTTTCCCGCAAGCGGTACCCGCGCAACGTCTGGTCGCGGC
>CAYVDZ010000402.1:0-5490 GCA_964450575.1 uncultured Opitutus sp. | reverse complement strand
CCGAAATTCCAATGATAACCGGCGATCACGCCATCCGGGTCGAACGAACCCGCGCTCAAAAATACCACGGGAAGCGGAGCAATCCCGCTGGAGGTACTGGCCGAAGCAACGGCCACCGGGGCCAGGTTTGAGGCCGCCGTTACATTGATGTTAACAGCGTACGAACCGGATAGACCGTCATTATCCACCACCGTCAACACGGCCGAATACGTTCCTGCATTTTGGTACGTATAGGTGGCGGTTGCGCCCGTCGCGACAGCACCCGTACCGAAATTCCAGTGATAACTGACAATCGTTCCATCCGCGTCGGTCGAACTCTGTCCGGAGAAACTCACCGTAAGCGGCACCGTACCTGAAGTACTCGAAACCGTCGCGTCGGCCGTGGGCGCCTGCTTGCTGGTAGTCGCGGCGGGAAACGTTCCGACAATAAGATAGTTACCCAGGCTGCCATAGTCAGTATAACCGGTGGACGCATCGCCCACCCCGAGACCGTCGATCCGCAGATAATAGGTCCCGGCCGCCACCGAACCACTGATCGTCGCGCCGAGCGAGGTTGGGTTGCTGGTCTGCAACACCGAGCCATTCGCGTTGAGCAACTCTGCCTTGATATCCAGATTTGAGTCCGGGCCAGGGCCGGTGATGGAGAAGGAAAGGGACCCGGCCGCAGCATCAAAGCGGAAAAAATCAACATCAGCGCGGGTTTCAATGGTTCCGCCGGTTGCGACGCTGGGGCCCATGAGACCCGTGGCAGCCGACAGCGAGTTTCCGTGGTCGTCCCCCGCGAGAGGCACGTACTTGGTGATCACAGCGATATCGTCCTGGGTATTGGTGGGGTTGGCATACTCGCCTTTGCTAAATTGCACAATTGGTTTGTAGTAACCTACGCCCATGATCGGCGCCCAATCTCCGTGTCCCTGGTAGTATTCCGTGACTCCACTGA
The DNA here is from genome assembly GCA_964450575.1 of uncultured Opitutus sp. Classification (GTDB taxonomy): domain Bacteria; phylum Verrucomicrobiota; class Verrucomicrobiia; order Opitutales; family Opitutaceae; genus ER46. The sequence goes on along the minus strand of CAYVDZ010000402.1, from coordinate 4,550 downwards.
CGCCATCATGATACAAACCAACGGTATGGCCTACCTCGTGTGAAACCGCTTCGGCAATATATTTCTCACTATTCGCGAGCTGCCCACTAAAGGCGAAACACGGTGTGTCGGTCATCGCACTGAACGAGCCAATATAGGCCACTCCGCCCGCAGTGGATTTGTACCAGTTCGTTGGACTGATCACCACGCGCATGCCGAAGGCAGTATCCTTCGTGTCCGTGGCGCGCAGGGCCTCCACGCCTGGATCTTCCGTGGTCACATTGACTGCAAACGGTGCATAATCTTCCGCGACCCGCTGCCAGATACGCTGGATCAGCCCGCGCTCAGTGGCATTGAATGTACCGGGGCTGCCATCGAGATCGAAGGGCGCGGAAACAATAGCGTTACCACCAGCGAAAGTGGTGTTCCACGAAGTGCCCGATGTCGTGTGCCCGTTAAAATCCAGGTAAATAACGCGGTTCACCCCCGGGAGACTGTGCAACTTAAAGGCATCCACGGCTGATCCCGTGGCAAGTTGGGTGACCGAAGAATTCGCGGTCATCGCGTCCTGGGTGCCATCGCCGTTCGCGAGTTTCCCCGGAGCGACCGCGGACCGCCCGTGCGAGGCCGCGGAAAGACCTTCGCACGCGACCATCAGGGCACCTTCGAGATCAACTCCAATGGAGGGCTGCGTCTGCAGTAACGTGACCAACTCCTGCGAGCGCAAACCGTAAGCCTTTGCCACGTCAGGCAAGTGGGTCCCCAGCGCGGTGATGGCCGCGGACCCTTGAGCGGGCGCTGGCAAACGAATGCCAGCGGGCTGCGCTTGGACGCCGGTGGTCGCCGCCGCGAGACAAAGGAGTAACCGCTTAACGGATACCGACCGTCGCGAGCGGAAGAGTGAATGGAGGTTCATACCCCACTCTCATCGGGGCCGCTCCACCAATGACCATCCGAATATCTCAGATGAACTGGATTTTACCACGGCTTGACCGGGCACCTCGTAATCCGATGCGTATTGGTACGAATATGGGTTGTAATAACCGGGGGATCTAACTCCAACCACGACGATCTACACCGCAAAGAAAGGAGCTCGCGCGCAGCAAAACCTGCAAACCCACCTGATCAAGCGTCAGCACTCTACAGCCCACCTAAAAGAGCATGTACATTCAGAAGAATTTGAGCCGGAGCGCCCAAGTGACGAGCTCCGTTGACGCCCAAGGGTTCTGCCGGGAGATCCCTGGACTATATCAATAATCAAATGCCCATGGAATTCTATATAAGAAACTAAATAACTGCCATGCAAATGACTGGCCTCACGCGGGAAGTGCCCGAACCCCGCCAGCGTTGAGCTCCCCTCAGGAGCCTCTGGCGAAAACAATATAATAAGCACAAAATCGATCGAGTGGGGCAGCTCCAGGATTCACCTCATGACTGCACGCCGTCCCTAATCCGGATATTTCACGCTCTGATCTGTCATCGCGAGCCTGGGGAACGAGGGCGTGGCGATCCAGCTGGATGGATTGCTTCCTCGCTGCGCTCCTCGCCATGACAGGGTAATAATAGACGTACCCAGCGGGTAAATCGTTCACGCCAGAGGGTTAAATAGTCCCACTAGCATTCCGCCAGCTCTCGATGAGCCGCACGATGCTCGCGGCGGCCAAGTCCGCGGGGTTCGGACCGAGGAGAGGTTCGAGCGCCTGCGGCATGGCCGACGTTGATATGCCTTTGAGGGAAAGAATCGGGATCAAACTCTCGAGACTGGTCGGGCGCCGCAGATAGGGCGGCAAGACCCGGCTGGTGAAGCGTTCCTTTTCGCGCTGGTCATCGACTCGCGGCGACTGGCCTTCGAGCGTGCCGAGACCGGTCTGCACGCGGCGCCTGGCACCGTAGCCGTTGCGCACCACGAGCCGATGGTCGTGCTCATCGCGCGCGCCGACGTGGGTTTGGAGGTAATTTTCGATTTCCGCTTCAAGCGGAGCTATCAGCAGCTTTTGTGCACGCCCTGAACCGTCTGTTCGAGTTCCGACCGGCAAATTGCCGTTGTGAAACGGGCATCTTCGTGGCGATTTTCCTGCGGCAGGTTGTGGATGGGAATTTTGGTTTGGTTTGAGCACCTCCAGTTTGTCCACCGCAGCCCGCCATCTCCGGCATTCAGTTTTGTCTCATTCCAGCCTGAGAACTTCCGACATAAAGGCATTGAGTTGCAACCATCATCTGGTTCTCTGCTATCCGTGCTGAACAAGAACAACAGTCTGAATTAGACACGTCGTTCCCGCAGGCCGTTGCGGCAGCGGTGCAGACATTCCCCTGATCGCATCATGAGGCTGGCAAGAGATCTGCTTAGGTGCCTTAGCTGGAAAAAACCCTGACGTGTCCATCCTCAATTCTCATTACGACTCAGGCAACTTCTTCGACGAGATGTTTGCCGGAGAAAATGGCAGCGCATCGGTGCGGCCTCACTATAAGCGGCTAGCCGAACGGTTCGAGAGCCTCCCTCCCGCGGAGTTCGACCACCGGCGGGCGGCGGTCGATTTGGCCTTCCTTCGGCGGGGAGTCACCTTCACGGTTTATAATGACTCCCAAGGCACCGAGCGCATTTTCCCGTTCGACTTGATTCCCCGCGTCATTCCCGCCTCCGAATGGCGCCAAATCGAGGCAGGCCTCACGCAGCGGCTGCTCGCTCTCAATCTGTTCCTGGACGATGTCTATCACGGTCAGCGTGTCCTGAAGGATAAGATCATACCCCCGGCTTTGGTCCTCGGCGCCAAACACTTCCGCCGCGAGTTCATGAACTTCTCCGTGCCCAAGGGGATCTACGTGCATCTCTGTGGCACCGATCTGATTCGCGACGAAAAGGGCAGGTACCTCGTCTTGGAAGATAACCTTCGCTGCCCTTCCGGCGCCAGCTACATGATCGAAAACCGCGCCGCCATGCGGCGCGCCTTTCCCAATCTTTTCCAAAGTTCCGGCGTCAGGCCTGTCGAGGGTTACGCCGACGACCTCCTCAAGGCCCTCCTCCATCTCGCTCGCGAGGGTAATGCCAAACCCATTGTCGTGCTGCTAACGCCGGGTGTTTTCAACAGCGCGTATTTCGAACACTGCTTCCTTGCCCGGCAAATGGGCATCCCGATTGTCGAGGGCCGCGACCTCGTCGTCCGCGATGCCCAGGTTTTCATGCGCACCACCGCGGGGCTCGTCCCGGTCGACGTCATCTATCGCCGAATCGACGACGACTTTCTCGATCCCACCATCTTCCGCCCGGATTCAATGCTCGGCGTCCCCGGCTTGATCAGTGCCTACCGCGCCGGCAATGTCGCGCTCGCGAACTCAATTGGCACCGGCCTCGCCGACGACAAGGTGATCTACGCCTATGTCCCGAAACTGATCAAATATTACCTGGGCGAGGAGCCCCTCCTGCCCAACGTCAACACCTACCTCGCCTCCGAACCGCTGGAACGAAAGTTCATTCTTGAAAATATCGAGAAACTCGTCGTGAAGTCGGCCAACGAAGCTGGCGGCTACGGCATGCTCATCGGGCCTGCCTCGACCAAGGCCGAATGCGAAGCCTTCCGGGCGCAGGTCGCCGCCAACCCGCGCAACTTCATCGCCCAGGATCCCATCATGCTGTCGCGCTCCCCCACCTGGTGCGATGGCAAGCTCGAGGGCCGTCACATCGATCTCCGACCCTATATCCTCTACGGCGAAAAAATCACCGTCACCCCGGGCGGCCTGACCCGGGTCGCCCTTCGAAAAGGATCCCTCGTGGTCAACTCCTCCCAAGGTGGAGGCTCCAAGGACACCTGGGTTCTCAGCGGCGAAGAATAGCTCTTTCCCGCGACCCTTTCACTCCAGCACTCCGGTTTATCCGTCATCAACAATCGGATACATCAAGGGTCGGAACGACGTCCGAACCCGTCACCGTTTTCCGAACTGAACCTCCCTGCCCATGCCCCCCGCGACCCAATCCGCTCCTCCCACTTTGAATCTCCGTCCGGAAGGGACCGTGATGCTCTCCCGCGTGGCGCACTCCCTGTATTGGATTAGTCGGTACATCGAACGGGCCGAAAACATCGCGCGCCTGCTCGAAGTGAACCTCCAGTTTCTGATCGATCTGCAGGCCGCTGACGCCAATCAGGACCAGCACTGGGACTCCCTCATCCTGAGCTCCGGCGACGAGGAGCTGTTCGCTGAGCACTACAAAACCACCGACAGTCACACGGTCACCGAGTTCTTCGCCTTCGACCTGCGCAATCCCGGTTCAATCCTGGCGTGTGTTTACGCCGCCCGCGAAAACGCCCGCATGATTCGCGACCAGATCTCACTCGAAATGTGGGAAACGATCAACGAGCTGCATCTTTTTCTGAAGAGCCGCAGCACCACGGATGTGTGGGCCGATGGCCCCACCGATTTTTTCACCCACATCAAGCGGATGTCCCATTTGTTCCAGGGCCTGACCGCCTCCACTTACTCGCGCAGTGAAGGCTGGGAGTTCATTGAATTCGGCAAGTTCATCGAGCGCGCCGACAAGACCACCCGGATTCTCGACGTCAAATATCACATCCTGCTCC
>CAYVDZ010000401.1:2875-5491 GCA_964450575.1 uncultured Opitutus sp. | reverse complement strand
CGGAAAATCGGGAACGGACTGGGTTAGTTGGTCGGCGGGGTGGCTTTGCCGCGGAATATAATCTCGACCGATTTGGCATCGTAGCCGCGCGGCAGGATGGAGGTAACTTCGTCGAGCAGGTTCTCCGGTAGGTCGATATCGTGGGTCTTGCCGGTTTGCTCATCGTGGAAATGAGCATGCGGCCGAAGGTTCGGACAGTACCGCGTGGGCCCGCGTTCGAAATTCACCGCGCGTACCAGATCGCAGTGGACGAGGGTTTCGAGACAGTTGTAGACCGTCGCGAGCGAGATCGTAGGCAGCTCGGACTTGACCCGCACATACACTTCGTCGGCCGTCGGGTGGTCGCGCTTATTGAGAAGCACGTTGTAAATGACTTCGCGCTGGGGGGTCGAGCGGAGCCCGCTGTCGGCGAGCCGCTGCGAGAGCGCGTCTGAATTTTCGGTGGAAGACATGCGTTTGGGGAAAGGTTCAACTAGATTGGAATGGTTCTAAGTTTCAAGTAATAATTAGAACTATTCTAATTTGAGCTAAGTCAGATTGATAATCCACTTTGCCACAAATGCTTGAGATGATAGATAAGACTGAGACTCAGAACTAGATTAGGAATCCCTCCCAGCCATCTGGCGAGTCACTTGTCTGAGTCTGCCCAGTTAGGCCCGACCGCGAAAACATTTGTCAGAAGCGGAGTCCGGTGGCGGGTCGCCCGAGAGCCCAGGAGCGGCCGTGGTCCCGACCAGTGCAGTGGGATTTGGCTTTTCGCCGTTGGCCGGTGAGGTTTGTCCCAATTACGACCAGATCCGGAGCGGCGGCCTCAGCTTCAAGTGAAAGTCCGCAATCGGGCGGCTTAGGTCGCCGGGATTTGCAGCTCGCGATGGATCTCATCCAGAGAGCAAAGACGGTTCCCAGCTGAGCTCAGATCCGGATGCTCCATCGCGAAAACCAGCTGCCGCGTCTCTTCCTGGCCGCACCTTTGTTATCTTCTCTTCAGTTCCGATGCGCGCCTGCCTCGCGTTTATCCACTGAAACCAGCGAAGATCAGATTTCAGGGTTCGAAAAATTAGCGTTCATGAGCGAAGATTAGCGTTCCCTTCTGCCTTGGTCTTTCCGTCTCGTCCGCAGATTCTGGGAGTGAAGCCGCCGCGTTTTCCAAGTGCGGGATCGTGACGGAAAAGACCGCGAGGAACGCTAATCTATCCCGCCCGGAATGAACCTCGGAATGAACCTCTGAGATCAGGTTTCAGGGTTCCTCGCTGTTTCCGATGAGCACTGAAGAATCAACCGAAGGTAACGGAGGTGCGAAACGAAGATCCCAGCTTCCTTCTCTTCTTGTTCCGGCTAAAGAGTCACCGGACAGGAGGCCGCGTGCCTTTTGGGGAAATCAGGCGTCGTGTTCGGCGAGCCAGCGTTCCGCTTCGATCGCGGCGGCGCAGCCCATACCGGCGGCGGTGATGGCTTGGCGATAAACGTGATCGGCGCAATCGCCCGCGACATACACTCCGGGGATCGTCGTCTGAATTTGGGAACCGTTTGCCGGTTTGAAATAGCCATTCTCATCGACGGCCAGCGGCGGGGCGAACGCACTCGTATTGGGAATGTGTCCGATCGCCACGAAGACGCCCTTCACCGGCAGGACGGATTCCTCTCCTGTATTCACGTTCTTGATGCGCAGGCCGCTGACGGCGTTCTGTTCGACGCCTTCCACCGCGACCGGAACGTTATTCCAGACGGGCTGAATTTTTTCGTGGGAGATGGCGCGATCAGCCATGATCTTTGACGCGCGCAGTGAATCACGGCGATGCACCAGGTAAACTTTGCTGGCAAAACGGGTGAGGAAGAGCGCTTCCTCCGCGGCGCTATCGCCACCGCCGATCACGGCGACGTCCATTTTCCGGTAGAAGGCGCCATCGCAGGTCGCGCAGGTGGTTACGCCCTTGCCGCCGTAGAGTTCCTTTTCGCCGGGGATGCCGGTCATGCGAGGCGACGCACCCGTGGCAATGATCACGCTCTTGGCCAGAATGACGCGATCGGCCACGATCAGTTTCCGCGGAAAGGAGGTGAAGTCGACCGCCGTGACGAGCGCCTGTTCGAAACGGGTGCCGAAGCGCGTGGACTGCTCGCGCAGGTTCTGCATCAGCTGATAGCCATCGATGCCGTGCGGAAAGCCGGGAAAGTTCTCCACTTCGCTGGTGGTCGTCAGTTGCCCTCCGGGCAGCGATCCTTCGAGCACGAGGGGGTTTAAGTTGGCACGACCGGTGTAGATGGCGGCGGTGAGGCCGGCGCAACCGGTGCCGATGATGACGACGTTTTCAACGGAGGGGTTCGACATGGGAAGGTGGAGACAAACACAGAGCCGCGCGGATTTCGAGACTGCAACTCCGGAGATGTAAGCGGGTCGCGTTGAGTCGGGTCTTCGTTCGGTGTTTGCTGCTCCAAGGGAAGGCGCGATCTGCTCGTGCGCGTCGCATCGGGAAGGGGGAAAGCAAAACGACGAAAACCGCCGGAGGGGGACGAACGATGGATGCTTCCGAAAGGGTGAGCTCGGCGGTCCGCTCCCGTTCTTCGAGGATGGCTACGACGCAGCCATTGCATGCGGGAAAGCCGCTGGTCACGGTGGGC
>CAYVDZ010000401.1:0-2865 GCA_964450575.1 uncultured Opitutus sp. | reverse complement strand
CGGTGGGCCGATGACTCCCGCCGAAGCGGCCGACCTGCATGAGCGCCTGTTTACGATCGATACGCATCTCGATACTGCGACCGCTCGATTCATGGAGCCGGGTTGGGATTTCGGCGCGGCCCACGAAACTTCAGACGACGGGTCGCAATGCGATCTGCCGCGCATGCGTACGGGCGGATTGGATACGGGGGTCTTTGCGGTCTACGTGATGCAGGCGGCGCGGACGCCGGCCGGGTGGGCGGCAGCTCGGCACCTTGCGCACCGCCACTTCGATGCCATCGACTCCGTGCTGCGTCGGTATGCGGTGGAGTGCAGGCTTGTGCGTACGGTGGCGGAAGCTCGGCGCGCGAAACAGGACGGACAGCGGGCACTATTTCTCAGCATCGAGAACGCCTACTCGCTTGGGGTGGATCCGGTTTCAGTGAGTGAGTACCATGCCCGTGGAGTGCGGATGCTCGGACTTACGCACATGTTGAACAACGACCTCGCGGACGCGTCCACGGATCCGCGCGGGCCGGAATGGGGCGGATTGAGTGGATTGGGCCGCGAGATCGTGGCGGAGTGCAATCGCCTCGGCATTGTCCTGGATGCGTCGCATGCGAGTGATGAGACCTTGCGCCAGTTACTTTCGCTGTCGCGCACGCCCGTGATTCTCTCGCATAGCGATTGTCGTGCGCACTGCGATCACCCGCGCAATGTGAATGACGGCCTCCTGCGGGATCTCGCGGCGCAAGGTGGAGTGATCCAGATCAACGCGTTGCCGATCTCGCTGGTGGAGGCGCCCGGTAATCAACGCACGGCTGCGATTGCGGAGCTTTTGATGCGGTTTGCCAGCGAGGTGCTGACGCCCGAAGTGACGGCTGCTGCGGACGAGGCGTACCTAACCGTGGGGCGGGCACATCCGAATCCCCGGGCGACGCTGGATGATTTCATTCGTCACCTCGAACATGCGGTCGAGATTGCTGGCATCGACCACGTGGGAATCGGGTGCGACTTCGACGGTGGGGGAGGCGTCGACGGGCTGAAGGACACGAGCGCGTATCCAAATCTCACCTTCGCGCTGCAAGCGCGCGGCTGGACCGAGGCGGACCTCCGGAAACTGTGGGGCGAAAACACGCTGCGAGTTTTTCGGGCCAGCGAGACGGTTGCCCCCGTGAGTTAAGAACCGTAGGGGTGCGTTTCCCGCTTGTACGATGGGTAGCCACGGAAATGCTACTTCCTCTTTCATGGTAGAAGCTCCGCATCGCATTGTCCGCGCCTGGTTCGAATCACTCCATTCCGGTATTATTGAACTGGAGCGTGATTGGGCGGGACGCGCGCGGCCCCGCTTCACCCTCGTCGAACACCCTGCAGCTTCTCTCGCGCTCGCGCCGGCGTCACCGCTGACGTGTGGCCGGGCATTCGGTTACCATTTCGACAGTCTGGCGGGCGAGATCACCTTCGTTCTACCGTTGGAGCATGGCTGCGAAATCGATCCGTTGCGCGATACGGTTTATGTGGCGGGGGATTTCAACGGCTGGCGCTCCGCCGTGGGGATGAAGGAATGGCAGCTGCAGCCGGCCGAACTCGACGGAGAACGCGTCCTCCTGTGGCGGGGAGATGCGGCGCAGTTTTTTGGTTGGGGACAGCGCTTCAAATTCGCCACCGCGGAGAATCAGTGGCTGATGCCGCCCACGGAAGCGTCGAACGTGGTTCGCGATGAGCATGGAAACGTTAACCGCATCCTTGATCCGGCCCGGACCGGCTGGCACCTCTGGCACTTCACGGTCGCCGCCCCTCTCAGTTTGTCAGAATCGTGGTCGGTCCGTTGGGAGGACGGACACGGTCCCGCAACGCCGCTGGTTCCGGGTGCCTTTTTCTACGAACTGCGCACGGAGCTCCCGCTTGGGGTGCGAATGCATGGAAGCGAAACCACCTTTCGCCTCTTTGCTCCGCGAGCGCGAGCTGTCACGCTTCACGTTTCCTCGGAGAATACACCTGAGGCACTCGATCAGGCGCCGCATTTTCCGATGGTTCGCCGGCCGGGGGCTTCCGGGGCCGCGGACATTTGGGAGCTGTCGTTGGATCAGAATCTGCAGGGGTGGTTTTATTGGTATACGCTCGAAGGCACGCCTCAGAGTTCTGACCCCAATGGCTTTGATCCGACAATGCGGGTGCTTGACCCGTATGCGCTGGCCACGGTCGGCCGCGAAGGTCCGGGGATCGTGCTTGATCCGACCCAGCTCGCGGCGCGTGCCGATCGGAAATTCAAGACGCCCGCGTGGCACGACCTCGTGATGGTTGAAGCCCATGTGCGCGATCTGGCGGCCAACGCGCCGGTGAAGGCCACGCCCGAAGAACGACGCGGGTTTGTCGGCCTGCAGAAGTGGGTCGAGAGCGAAGGATTTTATCTCCACCACCTCGGGGTAAACTGCGTCGAGCTTCAACCTTTGCACGAGTTCGATCGCGTCACGCCGGACGAGTACCACTGGGGTTACATGACGAACAACTTCTTTGCTCCGGCAAGCGGTTACGCGTTGGAACCAGCGAAGGCATCCGGAGTGAAAGAGTTGCAGGATTTGGTGTCGGCCTTCCATCACCGGGGGATGGCCGTGGTGGTCGATGTCGTGTTCAATCACGTGGGTGTCCCGGCCCACCTGATGTTCATCGATCGGTTGTATTATTTCGAGCAGGGCGCCGATGGAAATCCCACCAACTGGAGCGGCTGCGGCAACGACCTGCGCGCGCGCTCGGCCATGGCCCGCCGGCTGATCATTGATAGCTGCGTGCACTTCATCGAAACCTTCGGGGTGGATGGATTTCGCTTCGACCTAGCCGAGCTGTTGGGCGGCGACGTGGTGCGGGAGATCGAGGTCGCGCTCAAGC
>CAYVDZ010000400.1:4127-5494 GCA_964450575.1 uncultured Opitutus sp. | reverse complement strand
CTTCGACGCTATCGACGATGAGACCCATCTGTACCGACACTTCGGACTGAAGTTTCACCTGAACGACCACGATGCACGTCCGTTCGGCGAATTCCGCCTTGAGACCGAATTTAACCCGCAGATCAACGATGGGGATCACCCGACCGCGGAGGTTGATCACGCCCTTCACGAAGGTGGGCATCTGCGGCACCGGCGTGATTTTCTGCATCCGGATTATTTCCCGGACTTTGAGAACACCAATACCGTACGCCTCATTTTCGAGGACGACGGTGAGATATTTGCCGGCGAGCGAGGCGGTGGCGGAGGCGGCTGGAGCAGTTGAAGTGGCCATGGTTGTGGTATCAATTCGGTCCAAGGCCCGCGGCGGTTGAATGAATTCTGCCAGGTAGGTATTTCCTGCCCGGCGACTGGTTTCGCAATAACGGTAAACTTCCGATCCCGCAGACCGATCGGTTATTCAAAACCCAACCCGGGCACTGCATGCCAATCTCACTCGCCACTCACTCCGCCATCGAGGATACTTTGAACCGCATCGCCGCCGAATCGATCCTGGCGCAAGTCGGACGGGACGAAGGCCTCGTGCCAGCATTCAGCCTATTGGGAGATCTGATGGATTATTGCGCGGAGGACACCGCCATCCAGCTCCGCGTCGCTGCCACCCGGGCGGCACTTGAGGCGCTCCTGGATTCCCGACAACCCTTCGACGAGGAAACGCTGCAGACGCTCCGTGCCTTGATCCAGTGGTTGCCCCCGCTACTGACGCTGTCGACGTCCGACCTCGCAGCGGCGGGCGCGGACTCCCAGGTGAGCGCGCCGGAGCAGGGAATGACATCGTCTTCGCCTGCGAACGTTTCTCATGAGGAAGCCGAATCTGCGGATGTGATGATGGCGCTCAATCTGGAGGAGAATCGGGAACTCCTGGTCGAGTTTTACGCCGAGACGGTCGATCATCTCCAGCAAATCGAAGCGGCCCTGCTCGCGCTCGATCATGAGCCGGGAGATCCGGAGGCGCTGAGTTCCATTTTCCGTTCCTTTCATACGATCAAGGGCAACGCCGGATTTCTCGGGCTCATGCCCATGCATATTCTCGCCCATGAAGTGGAGTCGTTGCTCGACTTGGCGCGCAATCATAAGCTGCAACTGAACGCTGCCATCATCACGGAGATATTGCGCAGCCGCGACGCGTTGCAGACGCTCACCAACCAAGTGGGCGCCGCTTTGGAAAAGGGGCAACTTCCAAACCAGATTGTGCCGGTTGGCCATCTGACTGCGGCAGTGAAGGCGCTGGCCAGCGGAGTCCCGGTTCCCCCGGCCAAGGAGCCACGTCGAGAAGCAGTCCGTTCCACCACGCCTGTCGTAGCTTCTCT
>CAYVDZ010000400.1:281-4117 GCA_964450575.1 uncultured Opitutus sp. | reverse complement strand
TCTCTGCCGCCTGAAGGTGTTCTCGCTCCCGTCATCCCACTGCCGGTCCCGCATGCGGTGCCGGAGTCGGGGGGGCCGACGGACCCCGCTTCCGCTCAGAAGAAGGCAGCCCATGTCGGTGCCCCCGCGAAAACCGGCTCTGCCACCGTTCGCGTTAATACCGAGAAGCTGGACTCCCTGATGGATGTCGTCGGCGAACTCGTGATTGTGCAAAGTCAGCTGATCGAGAGTTCGCGGGTGAGCGTCAACGACAACGCCCTCATGCAGCGCAATGTGGCGCAGCTTAGCCGAATCACGAAAGAGTTGCAGTCGACAGCGATGGCGCTGCGGATGATTCCAATCAAGTCGACCTTTCAGAAAATGGAGCGCCTGGCGCGCGACCTCGCCCGGGACTTTAATAAGAAGGTCATGTTTACGACCGACGGCGAAGACACGGAGCTGGATCGTACCGTAGTGGAGGAGATCGGAGATCCGCTCGTGCACATGGTGCGGAACTCTCTCGATCACGGGCTCGAAACACCGGAGGGCCGGATCAAGGCCGGCAAATCGGAGAACGGTTCGCTGCATCTGCGCGCGTATCATCAAGGCAGCAATATCGTGGTGGAATTGCAGGATGACGGCCGGGGCATCGATCCGGACAAAATCTATGGCAAAGCGGTGGAAAAGGGCGTGATCCCGGCGGGCGCTGTACTCTCGCGCGATGAGATCCTGGCGCTGATTTTCGCTCCGGGGTTTTCCACGGCCGAAAAGGTCACTGCCGTCTCCGGCCGTGGCGTTGGCATGGACGTGGTGAAGCGTAACATCGAAAAACTGCGCGGCAAAATCGAGATCTCGTCCGAAGTGGGGCAAGGCTCGGTTTTCAAAATCAAGCTGCCGCTCACCATGGCCATCATCGATGGCTTGGTCGTTCGCGTGGGCGCCGATCGTTTTATCCTTCCGAGCACCTCGGTGCAGATGGCGCTGCGGCCCACCCGCGACAGCATCACCACGGTGCATGGTCAGGGTGAAGTGCTTGATCTTCGGGGACGATTTATTCCCGTTCACCGGCTCAATCGCCGTTTCGGCATTCCGGGCGATGCGGTTAATCCATGGGATGGGATTGTGGTCATTGTGGAGACCTCCGGAAAAGTTTCGGGACTGCTCGTTGACGAGATGGTCAGTAAGCAGGAAGTGGTGATCAAGAACCTGGGTGCATTCATGCAAAACCTTCCCGGTGTGTCCGGTGGAGCCATCCTCGGAGATGGGAACATCGCCCTGATTCTCGACCCAGGTTCATTGCTGGGCGCGGCCGCCTGATTGCGATCCTTCCATGGCTGGCCTCGACATCCCCACACTTGATTCAGTTTGTGAACGGGCGCTCAAGCTGCCCTGCTCGCCGGCGATTTTGCCGCGTCTAACGGCGGTACTCGTTTCGGCCGACAGTACCGCGGACGACATCGCGGAGATCATCAAGATTGATCCGTCGCTGGCCGCGGCGACGCTGCGACTGGCCAACTCGGCTTATTTTTCCGCGGGCCGGCCGTCGGAGACCGTATCAGATGCCGTGATACGGCTCGGACAGCGGGAGCTTTACCGGCTCGCCGCCCTTGCGCTGGTGAGCCGGTGGGAAGGCGGTGTTTCGCGCGGCGATCCCGGCGATTTTTGCCGTCATGCCCTCTGCACCGCGTTGGCGGCGGAAGCCCTGGCGGAAACGACCGAGCGGGTTGATCCGCAGACCGCCTACACTGCCGGGTTGGTGTGCGACATTGGAAAGCTCGCGCTGGCGCACGCCTGCGCGCCTTTGTTCCCGGCCATCCGGGAGCATTGCAGCACCCGGGGAGGAACGTGGTCGGACGCAGAGAAAGCTGTACTCGGTTACTCGCACGCCGATGTCAGTGCGCGGTTGCTTGAGCTCTGGAGTTTTCCGCCGGTCCTTGCGATCGCCGCCCAATATTGCGAATGTCCGGCCGATGCACCTGAGGAGGGAGCGGCGCTCGTGGCGCATCTGCATGCGGCCAAGTACATCGCGACGTCGTTTGGTCCGGGCGTCATGGAAGACGGCTTTCTTTTCGAGTTAAACACCCCGTTTTTGATGGAGTGGGGTTTCACGCCCGAGCTGCTTCAGGAAACCATGGCCGTCGTGCATGATCGTGCGAAGCTCCGTTTACAGGAGAAACTCACTCACGGAGCGGTTGGTTTTTGATCCGAGTCGGAAAGGCAACCAGCCGGGGTGGCGAGCAACTCGTGCTCCCAGGATATCGGGCGCTCAGGACCGGCTGTACGACGCGGTCGCGCGGCGACCTCGCCGGCCATTAAGCGGGACGTCGGAGCCGTGCGGTTTAGCCGGAATATTTCACACTGTGGCGTAAACGCTCTACCCGCGGTGTACGTCGATTGTTACCTTGTCATGGCGAGAAGCGCAGCGACGAAGCAATCCATCCAGCTGGATCTCCACGCCCTCGTTCCCCGGGCTCGCGATGACAAATCAGAGGGTGAAATAACCGGTTTAGCCGGCGAGCGAAAACGAATCGTCGCCGTTGGGCGTCTTCATTGTGATGCCCCCGGTGCCGATGTTGAGGTGCACGGTGCGATTAATCGTGCCCCCGAGCGCGGTGTAGCGAACGGGCAGGCGCATCCGCGCGAGATAGTCGTTGGTGGCTTTGATATTTCGTTCGCCAATTTTAAAGCTATCACTGCCTCCCAGGACGGACGCTCCACCTAGAAGGAAGAGGCGCAAGCGGGCGGGGTCTCCCTTGATGCCGGTGAGGGCGCGGAACAGCATGGGCAGGCCGGTATCGGCAAACATGGCCGGTTGCGACAGGGCCTTGGCTGGCGAGATGAAGGAGTCGGGGAGCATCAAATGCAGCAACCCGCCCGCCTGCGTGACGGGATCGTAGGCGATTACGCCGATACACGAGCCCAAGGCGTACGTGCTGAGGGTGATCGATGGGTTATTGGATACGCCCATTTCTCCCACTCCGATGACCACGCGTTGGGTAAACAACGCGCTGACCGATGGTGCTCCCATTTGGTTTTAACCCTTAAAGGTTTTGATCGTCACTCGATGCGCGAGCGCGCATTTGAGATTTGCCCCAGACGAGGTCAGGCATGTGGGCGGGACGACCGGCCGCGGGTGAGTGTGGGCTGCATGGCTGATCAGCTGAAGACCAGTAAGCGCTGGGCAATCGGAGTCACCTGGTTGTGACTACGGATCTTGGTGATGGTGCCGGGACTCAGGGCCTGACCCTCGCCGATCAGCAACAAGCCATGGGGCGAATAGATTCCGTTCGCCAGGATCATACCGGGCTCGAGCTCATGGAGCATGATCTCGCGGACTTGCTTGGGCAGCTGCACGAGATTGCTCACCTTGAGGAACAGTCGAACCGCCTCGGGATCGTAAGCGGTGCCGGAGCGGGTGAGGATGGAATCGATGGCGGCCGTTTTGGCCAGGCCCGACTCCACAAACCCAACGGCCACGGCGAGGCAGCGCGCCGGCCACGGGATCGATTCGCCTCCGATTCCGTCGGGGTATCCGCTACTATCATACCGCTCGTGATGGGACCGGATGACTTCACCGACGTCGGTCCGGGCATCGACCAGCGAGGCGAGAGTCTGTCCGTAAATCGGGTGGCTGTGGAGCATGCCGATCTCACGTTCCGTAAGCTGCTCGGGCTTGGAACGGAATGCGCGCATCATCTCTCGCGGCATTCCGATGAGGCCGAGGTCGCAGAGCCAGGCGGCGGTGCGCAACGCGTGTCGTTCGCTGTCGTTGAACTTGTCGGTCGCAGCCATCTGGTTGGCAAATTCGACCAGCGCCTTCGCCTGTCCGCCCAGCACTGGATCGTAAGTGGTGAGAA
>CAYVDZ010000400.1:0-271 GCA_964450575.1 uncultured Opitutus sp. | reverse complement strand
GGCGGCAGAGGTCGAGGGAGTTTTCGTAGCTTGCGGC
The DNA here is from genome assembly GCA_964450575.1 of uncultured Opitutus sp. Classification (GTDB taxonomy): domain Bacteria; phylum Verrucomicrobiota; class Verrucomicrobiia; order Opitutales; family Opitutaceae; genus ER46. The sequence goes on along the minus strand of CAYVDZ010000400.1, from coordinate 234 downwards.
CAGATCACGATTGGCGGCATCGAGGCGTTTTTTCTGCTGCTCCAGATCCTTGACCTGGATTTCCAACGAGCCGTTCGCATCACGCAACTGGGCATTGAGGCGCTGGGTTTCCGCCTGCAGGACGTCGTTATGGGTGATCAAATCATGGCGTTGGACCGCATTCCGGACTGTCGCCAGGAGCTCCTCGCGGAGCCACGGTTTCAGGGACGCGTCAAGTAGCCCAGCGCTCGAGGA
>CAYVDZ010000399.1:0-5496 GCA_964450575.1 uncultured Opitutus sp. | reverse complement strand
CCGGCGCCATCCGCACGCTCGAAAAAGCGACGTCCGAACTCCCGGATTTTCTTTTCGGCCTCGGCACCGTCCTCGATGCAGAAACCGCGCGCGCCGGCATTCTCTCCGGCGCCAAATTCATCGTCACTCCCGGCGTGCGGCTCGACGTGATCGAGATCTGCAAACGTTACAACGTTCCGATTTTCTGCGGCGCATTCACGCCCACGGAAATCATCACCGTCGCCGAAGCCGGCGCCGATGCCGCGAAGATTTTTCCCGCGGAATTCTTTGGTCCCAATTACATCAAGTCCGTCAAAGCCCCTCTCCCGCATGTGGAAATGGTTCCCACCGGCGGCGTGAACGAAAACAACGTCGGCGAGTTCCTCAAGGCGGGCGCCTTTGCCGTCGCCGCCGGCAGCTCGCTGGTCGATGGCAAGGCCTTCAAGGAACGGAACTGGGACGCCATTACCGCCAAGGCCAAAGCCTTTGTCAGCGCTGTCGCTGCGGCCAAGTAGGGTGGGCCGCGCCCGCTCCAACCCGATGCGTCGCCCGCCCGCTTCCGTTCGCCACGTGGCCGGCACGCATTGGGCCGTCGGCGCGACGGTCGCCGCTTCCGTCGCGCTGATTCATTTCAGCACGCGTCATTTGCCAATCAGCTTCAGCCCCAAAGCCTATGCCATCGCCGGCGGCCTGGCGTCACTCTATCTGCTGACCGGAACGTTGGTGTGGTTCGGACTCGCCCCGGGTCGCGCCTTGAGCCGGCTTTGCACGTTTCTATATGTCATGCGCCCGGGGCTCAGTCATCGACTGGGTGAGATGATGCGCTCACCCGAATTTGTCGCGCACTTCACGCGCCAGCCACTCAAAACCGCCACCACATCCGACGCGGAGTAGCCTCCTGCTCCGCGCCGTGAGTCTTGGGACCGAAGGTCGAATCGACCTTCGGGTGGTCCCCGAGCTTGGGCCTCGACCCAAGTTTAACGCGGAGCAAGGCGTCAGAGAAACTTGGTGATATCCGGGATCTCCTTCACGCGCCGGCCACCGGAATGGCGCTCAAAGTACGGATCCTCCTCCTGCTTCGCCTCAACCTCGTCCTCCCCGTCCGGAGACTCTTCCTGCTCATCGATGACTTCGCCTTCCGCGTTGGTGAAGATCCAATCCTGTTCCTCGTCAAACGCGTGCGTCATCCGCCGTGCCTGCGGTTCCAGAATGAGCGCCGGGTTGTGGACGCGCCCGTGTTTCACCATCTCGAAGTGACACGGATAATACTGCTTCTTGAAATGCGTGAGAAAGTCGCTGACCCACTTGTTTTCCAAGCCTTCGCGCTTGTTCAGCAAAACGACGTCGGCAAAGTGCACGCAGGCCTCGAACCACGCCAGCAAGGGAGGGTGACGCTCGGCCAACTGCGCATCGATAATGCAGATCACCCGCGCAACTTCGCCGCCTTGCGCCTCGACCCACGGCTTGAAGACCTCGGCCTGATCGATGGGATTGCGCCGACCATTCGTGATGAAAAATACATGCGTCGCGCCTTCCGGAATCGTGCCCGAAATCGTCCCCTCATCGAGCCAGCTCCAGCGGGCCAACCTGGGCAACTTTTCATCCACGGCTTCAGCCAACTCCACGTCGGCCAGCATCACCGCGGGGCGGTCGGTTTCCGCGAGCCCATCGTGGATGAGGTCGAGGAGAACCTCGCGCCGGCCGGCGCCCGGGGTACCCAAGATCAAGGTGACGAGTGGCTTTTCCGATTCTGACATGCGGGGGAAAGAAGGGCGGAAAACTCAGGAAGACAAGATCGCGCCGAAGACGCATCACCGCTACCCCGGTTCGGCCCGAAAGGTGGCACAGGCATTCCTGCCCGTGATTAGGATTGAAGGGTTCCCGATGGTCCAAGTCGCTCAAAAACGGAACGTCTCGCACTGCGCCGCCTGCTGCATCCAGTGATCCAGCAGCACCAATGCGGTCATCGCCTCAACAATGGGCACAGCCCGCGGAACGACACAAGGATCGTGCCGGCCACGCCCGATCAACTCCGTCGCGGCACCGTGAACGTCCACGGTTTGCTGCGGCTGCAAAATCGTCGCCGTCGGTTTGAACGCGACCCGAAACACGATCTCCTCCCCATTGCTGATGCCGCCTTGCGTACCGCCACTCCGATTCGTGGCCGTCCGCACCCGTCCCTCGCGCGGCTCGAACCGATCATTGTGCTCACTGCCACGCAATCGCGCCCCCGCAAAACCGCTACCCAGTTCAAAGCCCTTCGTCGCCGGCAACGAGAGCATCGCCTTCGCCAAATCCGCCTCCAGCCGATCAAACACCGGCGCGCCCAGCCCGGCCGGCACCCCGCGTACCCGACACTCAATGATGCCTCCGACCGAGTCGCCTACGCTGCGAACGGACTTGATCCGCTCAATCATCTTCGCGGCCGTCGCGAGATGCGGACAGCGCACTGCCGTCGCCTCGACCTCCGCGAGCGATGGAAAATCCACCAGCGCCTCAAGGGGCATCTCGATGTCATGCACTTGCGTGAGAAACGCCCGAATCTCCACGCCCGCCGGAGCGGTCACGCCACTCACTCCAGCTCGCGTCACGAGCCCCGACGCCAGGATCTTCTTCGCAATCGCACCCGCCGCCACCCGCCCCACAGTTTCCCGCGCCGAACTGCGGCCACCTCCACGGTGATCCCGAATTCCAAACTTCTCCTGATACGTGAAATCAGCATGAGAGGGGCGAAACTTGTCCCGCATCTCATCATACGCCCCCGGCCGCTGGTCGGCATTCCGCACGAGCATGGAAATCGGCGTTCCGGTCGTGCGCCCTTCGAAAACACCCGAGAGAATTTCCACCCGGTCGTCTTCTTTGCGCGGTGTCACGATGTCGCTCTGCCCCGGCCGACGCCGATCCAGCTCCGTTTGGATCTCCGCTGCCTCCAATGGCAAACGCGGGGGACAGCCGTCCACGACGGCCCCCACGGCAGCCCCGTGGCTTTCGCCCCAGGTGGTGACAGTGAAAAATTTTCCGAACGTGTTCGGCATCGCCGCCGACCCTTGGCAGCAGGCCAAGCGCCCGCAAGCGGCAAATCCGCAATCCCCAACGCTCAAGGCCTCAACTTCAAATCAGCGGCAACTTTCAGTCAGAGTTGCCGTCACAACCCGCCACACAAGACCGTTTACATCTGCAATCTCTTCGCCTCTTCTCCTTCTTTCCGGCGCGACGCTCGCCTTCCAACATTTCCATAACTGCATGACTTCGCGATCCGCCCGCCTGTGCCTGGCTGTTCTCTCGTCCGCTTTGTTCATTGACGCGTACGCTCAAGCTCCCGTTCCCGGTGGGCAGCTCCCTCAAAACCCGGCCACTCCCGGAGCCAATGCCGCCAGCGAAGAGCTGGTGCGCCTCAAACTCCCGGATGCTGATATCGATACGGTCCTCACGGCCCTCGAAATCTATACCGGGAAAATTGTTTTGCGCCCGCAACAGTTGCAGACCGCGACGTACAATTTGGTCATCGAAAAACCGATCCCCAAGTCGCAGGCGATCCGCGCGATCGAGACGGTGCTCGCCCTCAACAATATCGGCATCACGCCGCTCGATGATGTCTTCCTCAAAGTCGTCAACCTCACGAACGTGCGCACGGAAGCCCCGGAAATGATTTCCGGTTCCGCCTTGGAACTGCCTCCGAGCGGCAAGGCCGCCAGCAAGCTCTTCCAACTGGAATTCGCCCGCGCCCAAGAGGTGCAGCCGATGCTCCAGCAGATTCTCAATCCGTTCTACGGCGGTCCCATTCTCCTGGTGAATTCCAACGCGCTGCTGATCACCGACAGCATCAGCAACCTCCAACGGGTTGAACGCCTCCTGCAACAGATCGACAAGCCGGTCACCGCCGGCATGAAGCCGAAGTTCTATCCGCTGACGCACGCCAAAGCCAGCGACCTCGTCAACAAGCTCCGCACCATCCTCTCCGGCACACTCCAACAACAGCTGGGGAGCGCGACGACCTACAACGCCGACGACCGCACCAATCAGATCGTACTCGTCACCGATCCACGGCAACACGAGTTCTTCGACGACCTGATCGCCCGGCTCGACCAAAAAGCCGACCCTAATACGCGCAACGACGTCATCTACCTCAAGCACGCCAAGGCGGCTGATGTCGTGACGGTTCTTAGCCGGATCATATCCGGACAAACCTCCGCCATCCAGCGCCAGACGACCGGATCCGTCCGTCCGGGCCAAGGCGGTCTTCAGCCTCAACAACCACAACCGGGTGCGCCCGGTGTTCTCCCGCAACCGATGCAACCGAACATCATCTCGGCATCAAGCAGCGGTAACCCTGCCGAGGGTCTCCAGTCCGACATGAACGAGTTCAGCGCGCTGATGACGGTCGTAAACGACGATCGCAGCAACTCGGTCGTCGTCTCCGGCACCGTAAACGATCTTCGCATGGTCAATGAGCTCATCGATAAACTTGATATCGTCCTCGCCCAAGTGCGCATCGAGGTCGTCATCGCCGAGGTGTCACTTAGTGACAACCATCAAACCGGCATCAGCCAGCTTGGCCTCAGCGTGGATGGCGACAAACTGGTTGGCCTAGGAATGACGATGCCCGGCTTAGCGGTCTCTGGCTCCGCCGGAGCGGGATCGCTGGCGACGATCACCCGTCCCGGCGCAACCGGCCCGTGGGATCTCGCCGGCTTGATTTCCATCAGCACGACGCCGCGCAAGAACAATAGCACTATTCTCTCCCACCCAGCCATCGTTACAAGTCACGGCAAAGCCTCTGAGATCTTCAGCGGCGAAACCCGGCCGGTTGTAACCGGCAGCGTAACCAGCGGGAACATCGGAGGTACGACATCCACTACCACTCAATTGCGCATTGGTACGCGCTTGAATGTCACGCCTTTCATCGGGATCGATGGCTCCGTGCAGCTCGAACTCAAGCAAACCGTCGAGGATGTGACAGATGAAATCATCATCGATGGTAACCCGCAGCCGATCATCGGAACGCGCGAAACCACGTCGTATATTACCGCCAAGAGTGGCGATATCATCGTGCTCGGTGGCTTTCAGAAAAATTCCGGAGTTCGAACCTCTTCCCGTCTAGGTCCGATTCCGATTATCGGTGATATCTTCGGCTCCCGGAGAAAGCAGGAAAACCGTCAGGATCTGATCTTTTTCCTCCGCCCGACCGTGCTGACCAACAAACCGTCCGTCGACAACGCAGACGTTATGCGCCGATTGGAGGAGATGCCCACGCGCGACGACATCAAGCGACAGCTCGACCCGACGTTCCAACCTGCGAAACCGTCCGTGTTGGACAAAATTCTGCCCAACTAAGCTGACCGCTCTTCGCCCTCCTCCGATATGCCTGCCCACGGTCCTGCTGATGCAAGTCTGGCGAATCCGGCGATGAAGGCTATTCCCGTTCGTCCGTTGGCAAGCGCTCGATTCGCCAGCCGGACAGAACCCGCCCTGCTCCCATGACTACTCTCGATCAGGAAACGCTCCCGTCCTCCCTTG
>CAYVDZ010000398.1:0-5500 GCA_964450575.1 uncultured Opitutus sp. | reverse complement strand
GATCTTACACATACAATCGATGTGGTACTGGGTAATGAGATCCTGAAGACCATACACCGCCCGCAGCGGCAGCATGAGCGTGAGCACCATGCCGAAGCCGGAGAAGATTGCGCCCGCCACGAAATAGGGAGGAAAAATCGTCGTGTGCCAGCCGGGGATCAGTGACACCGCGAAATCGAACGAAACGATCGTGTGCACAGAGAGCACCAGCGGAGTGGAGATACCCGCGAGAATCAAATACGCCATTTCGTAATTGCTCCAATGGCGGTTGGAACCGCGCCATCCCATCGCGAACAACCCATAAAGGAATGAACGGAATTTGTTGCCGGCGTTGAGGAATCGATCGCGCAGAATTGCGAGATCAGGAATCAGACCGACGTACCAGAATAACACCGAGACCGTACCGTAGGTCGAGACCGCGAATACATCCCACTCGAGCGGCGACCGGAAATTCTGCCACACCGCATTCGAGTTCGGAATCGGGAAAAGATACCACGCGTACCAGACGCGACCCACATGGAAGACCGGGAAAATCGCGGCGCAAACCACCGCGAAAATCGTCATGGCCTCGGCCGCCCGATTAATCGATGTCCGCCACTTCTGGCGGAGAAGACACAAGATGGCGGAAATCAGTGTACCCGCGTGGCCGATACCGATCCAAAACACAAAGTTTACGATATCCCAGGCCCAGTTGACCGGATTCGCATGGCCCCACACTCCGACGCCAGTGGCGACGAGGTAGGTGATGCCCGCCACCGTAAACGAGGCGACAAAACACGCGAGGATGAAACAAACCCACCACCACGTGGGCGTTTTCCCCTCGATGATGCCGCAGATCTTCTCGGTGATCCACGAGAAGCTCCGATTGTTTTCAACCAGAATAGCGCGGGGGATGACCGCAGGTTTAACTTCCTGCAAAATCGGGTGCGCGGGAGTGGCGTGGTCGGCGTGAACCATTAGCGAAGTCCTCCGCAGCTAACCCGGCCGATCACACGCAGGCCGCGCCCGGTGCGCGAACCAGCGATGCAGTCATAACGAAATAAGTGGCGCGTATTCATCTTAATGCCCGCCTTTGGTTTTTACGCCATTGGTATCATGACCGTGGCCGTGACCACCACCTTGCGGCTCGTTTTTCTTTTGATACTCGATGCGACTCGCGGGAAGAGCAGTATAGCCAGGCATCCGCGGGTTGCGGTTACGCATCCGGGCTGCGTACGTGGTGCGCGGCCGCGTATTGAGATAGCCGAGGACCGCGTACTCCTGCTCGCGGGCCTTGGCCTTTGAAACCGCGCTGTCCTTGTCGAGGATGTTGCCAAACACAATCGCGTCGACCGGGCAGGTTTGCTGACAGGCCGTCTTAATCGTTCCATCCGGAACGACGACGTCACCAGGAGTTCCCTGCTGCGCCATCTTCACCTTGTGCTGGATCTTTCCGTTTTGAACTCGCTGCACACAATAAGTGCATTTTTCCATCACGCCGCGCATGCGGATCGTGACTTCGGGGTTCTTGCCTATCGCGACCAGCTCAGGCATACCATAGTCTGTGAGCGGGCCCTGATAGAGGGTGTCGAGACTGCGCTGATTGTAATCGAAAAAGTTAAAGCGGCGGACCTTGTAAGGACAATTGTTCGCGCAATAACGGGTTCCGATACAACGGTTGTAGGCCATTACATTGAGGCCTTCTTCATCGTGAACGGTGGCGTTGACGGGACACACCGTCTCGCACGGAGCCAGCTCGCAATGCACACAGGTCATCGGCTGGAACGAGACATCCAGATCATCCGGAAGCGTCTTGTTGCCTTCACCACCAAAAGCCGCGGCATCGAGATTGCCGTCCGAGTAATAACGATCGATGCGGATCCAGTGCATCTCCCGGCCGCGGAGCACCTGGTCCTTGCCCACAATCGGAATGTTGTTCTCGGCCTGACAGGCCACCACGCACGCCTGACACGCAATGCAGGTATTCATGTCGATCGACATGCCCCACTGGTGCACCCCGTTGAACGTGGGCGTTTGATACAGCGAATTTCCGCGGGGAATGAGGGAAGCCCGTTCCTGCGGCGTCATCTTCTCGCCCACTTCGCCGATGTTGCTCGGCGTATGCGCCTCCATGCCGAAGGTGTTCACGAAACCAGGGTTCTCCTGGTAACTATTGGCCCCTTCAAAGTTGGCTTCGCGAACGATATCGCGGCCTTCCATCGACCAATGCTCCTGGGTGTTCGCCAGGCGAAAGGTCTCTTGAGTCGCGATGAGCTTCCCGCCCGTCGCCACGTGGAAATTCGTGGCGATCCGCAGCGGGTAGAAATTATAACCCGCCCCCTTGCCCACATTGCCGACCACACTGCGCCCATAACCCAACGGTAGCACCACCGTATAGTTAGCCAGTCCGGGTTGAATGGAAATCGGAGCCCGCACCGTCTTCCCATTCACCGTGAGTTCACCCACAAAAGCCATTTCCATACCCTGCTGGAACTTGGCCGTCTCTGTCCGCGCCACCTGAATCAGGGAACCCTTTGGCTGAATGCCGAGCTCCCTGGCAAAGTGGGGACTAATGAAGATCGCGTTGTCCCACGAGAGCTTTGAGATCGGATCCGGACACTCCTGCAGCCAGCCGTTGTTCGCGAATCGCCCATCATCGAGTTTATAGTCAGCCATGAAGCGGACTTCGAGATTGTCTTTATTAAAGGAGGCCAGCGGCTGCGCATCACCAAACACCTGCCCGGCGGCACCCTGATTAAACCGCACCGATACAGGTCGATAGGCAGAACCTTCGAGCACCCCGTCATGGAGAAATCGCTGCATCGTGGCCTCCGGGTTGGCAGTCGCCCCACCGAGGGTGCCAATGGTCGCTGCGACCAGCGCGTACGAATCCACCTGAGCTTCACCCGTGAGCCGGGCGAGCACTTCGTTCTGCGTGAGACCGCCAAAGAGCGGCTGAATCATCGGCTGAACCGGCACGACTGTCCCGTCAATCGTGCGGGCGTCTCCCCACGACTCCAGATAATGGGCGGCGGCAATTTGCGTCGTCGCCGCAGGATTCAACACCGACGTCTCGTCGACATAATAACTATAGCGAACGACCTCCCCCACGGACTTTTGCAGCGCTGGCCAATCAAGATCCGCCGGGGCATTATAGACTGGATTTCCACCGAGGATTACCAACGTCCGAACCGAGCCGGCCTTGATCGAACGGGCGAGCTGGCTGATCGAGGCCGCATTGGTCGGCTCGACCGGAACGTAATTAACCGTGGTTCCCACATTTCCCAGGAGGGAATTGATGCCGTGGACAAGGAAATGAACGTCCGCCGGGAGGTGGGCACCCGCCACGACCAGGCACGCACCACGATGGGCCTGCAAATCCGCCGCGCACTCTTCGATCCACTTCGGCGGGGTTTCAAAGCCCTGGCCGTAAGGAGCCAGATCCCTCGCGACTTGTGGGAACAGCTGCGAGGACAGCTGCGCCGCGAACGCCAGCATGTGGCTTGAGGCGACCCGCAGCCGATGATCCGCCATGCTGCCGGTGAGGGTCAGCGCGCTCTCCGCCATATACAGGCGGTTCATCGGATCGTCTTTCTTTAACAACCGACGACCATTCGCGAACGAACGCGCATAATATAGGCTACCCGCCTCCTGGTGTAGGAAGTCCGCGTCGATTGATACAATGCGTTTGGCGCGCGCGAATTGATAGACCGGCCGGACCGCCGTACCAAACGCTGCCTGAGCGGCGGCAAGAGGGGCTTCATCGGCAATGGGCTCGTACTCTGACCAAATCGCCCGCGGAAAACGTGCCCGCAACGCCCGGACTAACCGCAGGCGGGTTGGCGACGAAGATTCGTCGGCCAGAAAGGCGAGCCCAGCGCCACCGCTACTGCTATAATTACGATTGATACTCGCGAACACCTCATTGACGGTCTCAACCGTGAGCGTCTGGTTCCCCTTGGTGTGCGCCGTCGCACGCTCGGGGTCATAAAGTTCGAGGATGGAAGCTTGGGCGTGCAGTGAGGCCGCTCCGCCGTGCGGCTGATAGGTCGGATTGCCCTCGAGTTTCGTTGGCCGGCCCTGGTGCGTCTCCGCCAACAGAGGGATCGCCGTCTTCCGCAACGGCATCGACGTGGCGTAGTAGGAGGGCAGACCTGGAATCACGCTCTCGACCGACTTGCCGTAGGGCAGAATGAACTTTTCCGGACGGCGGCAGCCCGCCAACCCTGCGCCGCCAAGCGCAAAAGAGGCCGCCATGATCTTCATGAAGTGCCGGCGATCGACACCGTCGAGCTCCGCCGCACCTTCGGGGAACTCGCGCGCGAGCTCGGTCTTGAACCCCGGCGTGCCGGCGAGCTCGTCCAAGCTGCGCCAATACTTCGGGCCGGTCAGCTGCTCCTGATCAGAAGGAGCGGGATGGTCAACTTTGCGGTTCATCGATGGCAGCCGGAGCAGCTCTGAGGAGGAATCAATTTCCAGTCGTGCTTGAATTTCTCGGCCATTTTCACGCCTTCGGGGCCTTGATCGACCAGTCGTTTGGAATCGAGATTATAAACATCCTTCGGGTCGCGAAGGCGCTGTTCGGGATTACGATGGCACTCGAGACAGAACGCCATGCTCAAGGGCTGCACGTGCGTGACGACATCCATCTCGTTCACCTTGCCGTGACACTCGACGCAGGAAATCCCGCGATTCACGTGCACCGCATGATTGAAATAGGCGAAATCGGGCGTCTGGTGAATCCAGACCCACGGCACAGGCGTACCCTTTTCATAACTTTCCCGCACCGGAGCCAGCAACGGGCTGTCGGCCTTGATGACGTTATGACAGTTCATACACGTCTGAGCCGAGGGCACATTGGCATGCGCCGACTTATCCACATTTGAATGACAGTAACGGCAATCGAGACCGACCTCCTGTACATGTTGGGCGTGGCTGAACGGCACCGGCTGGACCGGGGCGTACCCGACGCGCGCATACTTCGGCGTCATGTAATAGGTGACGCCAGCCGTGGCGATACCCGTCAGAACGACCAGAAAAATGATAATCTGGAGCGGCAGCTTGTTGGCCGACTTCGGGAAGAGTTTCGACATGAGCGAAAAGTACGATCGTGGGCGGCAGCCTTAAACCGACTCGGCGCGACGCGCGACCGAGCGCGGGTCGCCCCGCAGTTCAAGATGCTTTTTCCCGGCCAAGCTGGAATTCACCCCGGATTTCGCCGCCGCGGGTTTCGCGTGGAGCTGAGGGAGGAGACTCGCGGCAGCGGCCCCTCCGAGAAGCTTGGCGAAGAATTGCTTTCGCGTTGAGTTAGGAATCACAGGAAGCGGATTGGATGGACGAAAATCGCTGTGGAAACAAGGGAGCGGCGTTTCGCTTGTAAACCAAAATTTCCCGAGGAAATTTTCGAAGGGGAGTAATTAGCGACCGGATGTGGCAAGGTTTCTCGCGCTAATCGACACGACCTCGGTTTCAGACGTCGTTTGCCTGAACTCGATCCACCGCGTTTTCCTGACGCCGTACC
>CAYVDZ010000397.1:0-5512 GCA_964450575.1 uncultured Opitutus sp. | reverse complement strand
CTAACGGACAGCTCCACTGGCCGTCGCTCGAACAGAGCGTCGCGCAGCAGATTCGCGTCATCCTGCAGACGCGGCCCGGCGAGCAACTGATGCGACCCGCGTTCGGCGCCGGCCTGGAAAACTTTCTCCACGAGCCCAACACGCTCACCACGCACCGGCGGATCCGCGATCTGATTACCACCTCGCTGGCCCGCTCGGAGCAGCGGATCGTCGTCGACGACATCTCCGTCACGACGCCCGACGATCAGCCCGGCCAGGTCCGCGTGGAAATCGCCTATCGCCTGCGCCGCACCGGCGCCGCCAATCGCCTCGGCCTCACCCTCGACCTCGCCGCCTGACCGCCCGACGCGTTCCCCGCCTCATGCCTCTCAACGTTCCAATCCTTGATGATCGTTCGTACCAAAATCTGGTCGACGAGATGCTCGCGCGCATTCCCGCGCATACGCCGGAATGGACCAACCCCGTTCCCGGTGATCCCGGCCGCACCTTGGTCGAACTCTTCGCGTGGCTGACCGACACCCTGCTCTACCGGGTCAACCTGATCCCGGAACGCCAGCGCCTCGCCTTTCTTCGCCTACTCGGCGTGCAACTGCGGGCCGCCCGGGCCGCGCGCACGCTCGTCTCGATCAACTTCGACGCGCCCGACAACACCGGCTCCCAATTCCTCCCCGCGCGGACCCGGCTCAAGGGCGGCGTGACCTTCGAAACGCGCTCCGAACTCACGGTTCTGCCCCTCCTCGGCGAAACCTACTGCAAGCGCCCGCTTTCGCCCGACGAGCACAACACGATGGCGGAAAAAATCGCCCAGCTCTCGCGGCTGTATCCGGTTTCCAATGTCGCTGTCCCGTACTTGACCACGCCGGTCTTTCCGGATGGCCGCCCCGAACCGGATGGATTCGATCTCATTCGTAACACCGTTGACCACGCGTTGTGGTACGCGCTTTTAATTCCGCTGGAGGAAGGCGAACCTGCGGTGCTCGCCGACACCGTTACGGCGGTAAAAACCACCTTGGGTCGGAGTGAATCCGGCGGGCCGCAGTACCTGAACATCGCCTTCGCGCCCAAGCTCACGCTGCCTGAATTCGGTGAAGACATCGGGGAGCGCGCCCCCATTCCCTGCACGTGGGAACTAACCACGCCCGATCCGGCCGCGCCTAAGGGCGTCGCCTACCTTCCGCTGACGGTCGTGACGGATACGACCCAAGGTCTCACGACCGATGGCATCGTGCGCCTCAGTTTGCCGTCGGCCACGTCGTTCTTCGCGCCGTCGAATAATGTCCGCGACGACGTCGATGCCGGCACCGGCGACAAACCCCCACGGCTCGACGACGTTGCCAAAGCGGCGCGACTGGTCGCGTGGCTCCGCGTACGGCCGGCGGGCGATCTCGATTCGCTGCCGATCACCTGGACCGGAATCAACGGCGCCGAGATCGATCACCGGCAAACCACCGCTGGTCTTGTCGTGGGCCAGGGCACGGGACAACCCGATCAAACGCTCACGCTGCCCAGCGGGGGCATCGAGGAGGAAAGTTTCAGTCTGCAGGTCGAAGAGGCGGGACTGGGCTACCGGCGTTGGCGCCGCGTGGCCGACCTCACTTTGGCAGCCGTGCAGGAGGCCGCGTACGAACTCGATGCCGAGGCCGGCACAATTCGCTTTGGCGACGGCGTCCGCGGCAAGATCCCCGCCCGCGGCGCCCGTTTCCGCCTTGAGCACATGCGTGTCGGCGGGGGCGAAGCGGGCAACCTCGCTCCCGGCTCGCTCAGCCAGGTCCTGGCGACTGCGCCCGTGGCGAAACTGCTGGCGCTCCAGCCACTCACCGCCACCGGCGGTCAAGATGCGGAAACCGTCGAAGCAGCGGAGAGACGGATTCCCGCGCTGTTCCGTCACCGCGACCGCGCCGTGACCGCTGATGATTACGAACAACTCGCGCTCACGACTCCGGGCGTGCGCGTCGGTCGCGTGGAGGTGCTGCCCCGTTTCAAACCGCAGGAACGCCGCAGTGATGTTCCGGGGGTTGTATCCGTAATGGCGTTACCGTTTCGCGCCAGCTTTGAAGCGCCCTACCCGCGCATCGACCGGCCGTTTATCGAGACGATTTTCAAACGCCTCGCTGACCGCAAGCCGCTCGGCACCGAGCTCTACGTGATCGGTTGCGAATATGTGTCGGTCGCGATCTCCGTCGGCATCGATAACCCGGGCGGAAAGGAAGAGACGAATACCGCGGTCAAGGAAGCGCTCAAAAAGTACCTCTTCTGCCTGCCGCCGGGCGGACCGCAAGGGCGCGGCTGGCCGCTCGGTCGCACCGTGAAACGTCGCGAATTGGAAATCGTCGTTTCCCGAGTCGAGGGCGTGATGGGCGTGTACGGTCCCAACCTTTTTCAATCGGTCAACGGCGTTTGGGAACGCGTCACCGCGACCAGCGGCAACGACAACGCCGAGATCACCTTGCTTCCCTGGCAGCTGCCCGAGTTGCTCGGAGTAGTCGTGGCCGAGGGCGATGCGCCCGTCGAATTCAAGTCACCGGGTCCGACCAAGTCCAACGACGGACTCGCGATCCCGGTCGTACCGGACGTGTGCTGATGGACGCCAACGGACAACGTTTCTGGCTCGCGCGTGGCGGCACCCCGTGGAACCCGGATGTGCCGGGCACGCTCGCGTTGTTGCCCGGGCATCTGCAACTCGCGAGTCAGACGAGCGTGGACGTTTTCGTCGAAACGCCAAACGAGGCCGAGGCCTTGCTGGAGCGCACGCCGATGACGCGCGATGCGTTCGGCACGCGCGCGTTCGTTGATCAGGACGGCGTGACGGTGCGCGCGACCGGCGCGTTTTCCGAGCCTGAGCCGATCAGTGCGAGTCCCGTGCTCACCATCAGTGACGCCCCTCTGACCGATCTTGCCCTGGGTTGGGACGGCTTTCTCTACGGCATCGCCGGCGGCGCCATCATGATCCAGCCGTTGAGCCACCGCTTTTCCGCGGTCACGCTGTCCGCATCTGGTTTTGCAGCGTGGCGCTTCACGCCCGCGCCGGAGGGTGGCGGCTGGGCGCTCGATCGCACCGGACGAAAGCTCGCGAGGCTCGCCGGCAAACTGCTCCCGGATCCGCTCAAATTCAGCGCTCCGCCAGTGACCGCGTTTCAACCGATCGAAGCCAATCCTGATGCGCCGTCGCTCACCGTCATTCCTGACGGCTGGCTGCAGGACGACGAAGATCCCGTGGCGCTCGCCTGCAGCGCGGAAGGACGTCTCGCCGTGCTGCTTTGGACCGCGAACGCTCCGCGGGTGCGGCTCGTAGAGGCCTCGGGACAACTCGGCCCCACCGCGACGCTCACCCAACTGGAGCGGCCGTACAGCCTCGCCTGGCTCGCGAACGAGCGCTTCGCGGTGCTCGCCCCCGGCGTCGCCGAAGCCGTCGTGTTCGCCTGGCGGGAAGGAAACCTCGTGGCGGGCGGCGAAGTGTATCCACTTCGTGGTCACGACGGCGGCTCCTTCCTCCAGCGCACCACCGGTCCGCTCGAGTATCCCTCGCGCCAGCCCACCGCCGATCTGCCGGAACGGGTGGCCCCGCGGCCGCTCGTCGCCCTCGCTTTGCCGGCCCTCGCCCGTCACGCCGAAGGGGAACTGGCGACTCCCTTTGACAGTGGCCAAAGCGGCTTCGCATGGCACCGGCTTTACGTGGAAGCGCAGCTTCCTTCCGGCACCGGCTTCACCCTGCTCGCCACGACTACCGACTCGGATCGCCCCGAAGATGCGCCGCAGGCCGACGACTGGCAGCCGCATCATTTCGGCGCCGCGCCCGCGGCCGGACGACAGGAACCGCGTGCCGCCTGGATGCCCGGCGGATCCGAAATTCCCGGCCACTCCGGCTTCTCCGCGACGCCACCGCAGCGCGACCGGAATGGTGTATTTACGATCCTGCTCCAACGGGTCAACCGCCCGGTGCGCACCTTGCAAGGGCGCTTTCTCCACCTGCGGATCATATTGCGCGGGAACCTGCGCAGCACGCCGTGCCTGCTCGCCGTGCGCGCTTACGGCCCGCGTTTTTCCTATCAGGACAAGTACCTGCCGGCCCTTTATCGCGAAACGCTCTTTGGCCCGGAAGCCGACGCGGTCACTCCAGGCGGCCCCTCCACGCGCCCTGATTTCCTCGGGCGATTCCTGGCGAACTTCGAAGGTGTCCTGACGCCGCTCGAGGACAAAGTCGCTCACAGCTGGCTGCTCACCGATCCGACGCGGACTCCGGATGAAGCGCTCGACTGGCTCGGCAGCTGGATTGGCGTCACGTTTGCGCCGTGGTATCCGGCGCAGCAACGCCGCCGACACCTGACGGTGGCCCCCGAGTTATTTCGTCGACGCGGCACGTTCAAAGGCCTGCAACTCGCCCTCGATGTCGCCACGGGGAATGGCGTTTCATCCGGTCGGATCGTCGTCGTGGAGGACCATTGGTTCCGCCGCACGCTGCAAACCGTGTTGGGCGTTAAACTGGATCGAGATTTCGATCCGCTGCTCGGCGGCACTTACATCTCCGGCAACTCAAAGGTCGGCAACACCCTCTTCCTCAGCGAAGAGGGCATGGAGAAGAAATTTCTCGCGCTCTTCGATGCGTCGATTCGCTTGAAAGCAGCTAATCAGGAGACCGTCGACACCTTCTTCTCCTCTCTCGCGCATCGTGTGACGGTCATCGTGCACGAGACGGCCTCCAGCGAAGAATTCGCTCTCATCGAACGCATCTGCGCAGCCGAAACGCCCGCCCATATCGTCACGCGCGTGCGTCGGGCCGATGCGGATTTCGTGGTGGGACTGACCGCGCTGCTGTCGGTCGACACCTACTTGCGTCCACATCCGACTCCACCGCCAGTGACCGTGGACACCACGACGCTCGGCGACGGGGCGCTCCTGCGGCGCCCACCCAGCCTCGATCCCCGCTTGGAAGGCGGCAACTCATGAACGACCCTGCCTTTCGCTTACTCACTCCGTCTTCCCGCTTCGAATCCGCGACGCCTCAACTCCGTTCCTAGCCATGCCAACCCTTTCCTCGTCGTCGTCCTCTTCCAACCAGCGCGTATCCTATCGCAACGGGATTCTGCTCGATGCCTCTGACTTTCAGCAGGAGCAGCATTACCATCGCAGCCGCCTCGCCCTCGCGCTGTCGTTCCTTCATGGATACGGCACCGTGGCCGGCCTGCGCGTTGAATACAGCCCGGCGGGGCCCGTCGATCCGTCCACGGGCGAACCGGATCCCGTGGAGCAGTTGATCGTGCACCCGGGAATCGCGCTCGATCGCGCGGGCCACCTGATCGAGGTCCGCACGCGTCAATGCCTCCGGCTGAATCATTGGTTCAGATTTCAGCGCACCCAGGCGGGCGCCGCACTCCAGCCGCACCGGAATCCTGCCGGGGAACGCAATTTCATCGGTGATCTCTTTCTCCGTTTCAAGGAATGCCCTCAAGGCCTGCGGCCCGGGTTCCCGGAACCCGCGGCCGATGCGACCGACGCGATCGTGCCTTCGCGCACG
>CAYVDZ010000396.1:0-5512 GCA_964450575.1 uncultured Opitutus sp. | reverse complement strand
AGTGACAGCTCGGAGTCCGCGCAGAGCTGGCGCGAGACGTGCCGCTCGGCTCATCAAGGACGTTACGAACCCAGCTAACCGTCCCGCTTGTCAAGGGTTAAGACGTGTCCCCTTTTTCTGCGCCCGGCCTTCCTCTGTCAGGAGTCAAGGTGTGGCCCCTTTTTGCGTTCTCGTCTGCTCGCAGCTTCCTCCTAAAGCAGAATCGAAGCCCCGCATAAAAGAGGCCACCGTTTGCCACTGTGATGATGTAGCTCACGACATACTGCAGTGCTGTTGGCAGGAACGAATAAACATCGGAGCTCTTGAGCAGCCAACCGAGTGGAAAGCCAAGGCTCTCCACAAGGACAAGAAAGATGATGCTGTTACTTGCCGCTAAGCACAGCAGAGCGACCAAAGACAGCACGGCTTGCGCGATCCACAGCCACTCTAAAAATCGAAGCTTTTTCATGCGATTATCCCGGACCTTTCCCAACTATGACTACCGTTCCTCCACCCGTGCCACCGTTGGTAGCGGGGGGATTTTTCGCTAGATCGCGGAGATAGTCGTTCATTGTGCCCGGCATAATTTGGCCGGAGTTATTCGGCAGTGGCAGGCCACCAGCCCGGAGCGCGCAGTAGGTGCTATAGGCGCAATGCGTTTCGTCTGAGCTGTTGCTGGGATACCAATCCCAACTGGGTCGGAATGCTTGATCTCTTACGGCGCCACGGAAGCCGGCGGAGTTCGGCAGCGTTACGACGTAAACTCCATCGGGAGCGCGATTCTCCTCTCGGAACGTCGCCCGCGGAGACAATCGGTAATTGTCGTTGCTTGCATAGGGCGTGAGACTGCCACCCTCCTGATGCGGAAACTGGCTGAGCCATGACTGAGTTCCATTCGCGTTTGTCACCATGACGTGACCGACTGAAGAGCCCTCAGCGTTCCAGACGTAAACCCGGACATTTTCTCCGCTCGTCGTTGTGCTGCCTGCACTGTTTGGGGCAAGAAAGGCCGGCGCTCGGCCGGCCTTTCGCGTGCTTGTGAGGTCGCCTTAGTTCGACGCCGGCGAGCGCCGCATGAAGTGCGCCACGATCGCGGCGAGGACGAACGCACCCGCCGCCGACATGCCCCAGACTCCTCCTTTAGCTTGGATCATGAAGACGCTCGCACCCGCGACCACCGCCACCGTCACACCCATCAGCACATTCCAAATCACCCGACTCCGGCCACGCGGCATGGCGTTGCCGAGCAATCGGCGCTGATTGAGGAGCAGGAAGAACGAGAGGTATGCGATGGGCAGAAGTATCAGGCCGAAGATCGAGGTCGGCACCGCGAGATAAAACGAGGCCTGGCCCCAGATGAACGGCCCGAGCGCTCCCGTCACCGCAGCAAGACTGCCAATCCGGAAGGTCCATCCCGTTTGCTCTTGTTTGAAGAGTGCACACACCACTTGTCCCGAGATTAGCATCAACAGCGTAATCGTAGAAAGCGTCATGCCCAAGACGCCGAAGCCGAAAATAATGCGTCCGAACAACGGACCGGTCAGTGGCTCCAGCGCGGACGCCAAGTCATACGCATCGCGATTCACCAATGTCGCCGCGAGTTGTTGATCCGCCGGCGAGATCGTCGCAACCGCACCCGCCGCTGTCCGCTCCATCTCCAAGCCTTTCAGCAAACCATTATATTCCCGGAGCTGGCCAGGCGTCGCTTTCGCCACCACGCCGGCCACATCCAACTGACTCAGGATGCCAGGCTGCGCCACGGTATGGAACTGACTCGCCGCCGCGATCACGACGAAGCTGGTCGCAACGGTAAATGGAATCAGCATTCCCGTGCCCAAATCGAAACGCAGCAGGCCGTTGAATTCCTTGCCCCACCCGCGCCGCAAAATCGAATAGGGAAACAGGAACGTCATATTGATACCCACGGCAGTCGCCGCCGCCGTGACGATGATATCGCGCTGTTTATTAACGAGGAAGTTGGACCAATAGGAATGGTGTTCCGACGCCGTGGTCGCGATCAACGACCGAAACCCTTCGGCCGGTTGCGTGAGGATCGAGAGGTCAGGGATAAATCCGCTCATGACCGCGCCCCAATTAAGTCCGCCGGAAGACGCGGCCACCCGCCACACCACGCCGGTGAAACACAACACGATCAAACCGACCATCACCTTGAGGGTGGTTTCATAGACCTTCACCCCGCGACCACCTTTGCCGTAATTCCATGTTATATAGGTCGAGAAGATCAGGATGAGAATGGTGGGAACGAGTTTTCCCCAAAAACCACCCAACGTGCCATCGGCGCCAAGCAAGCCCGGCAGCAAATTCTGCTGCAGGACTCCGATGGAGAGCGAGTATTGCGGCATCGCCCAGACCATGCTCGCGAGCAGGGAGGCGATCGCCCACCCAAAACCCAGAACAGGGTTTACATACTGATTGATCGCCTCGAGCGGTGCCTTCCCCGTGACCGTCGTCACGTAGCCGATCGCACAGAGCATCACGATCCCCATCATCATGGCCACCGGCTGCAGCCAAAGCAGGCCGAAGCCACCGATGACACCGAGATAAAGACTGCCGGCCAGCGAGCCTCCGCCCAATGTAATCGCACTCTGGAGCCAACCCGGACCGGAAAGCCGCAAATATACGGGCAATCGCCTCGAGAGGGGCTGGTCTGCGATGGACCGGAGCAGTTGCGAGTCGTCTGCTGCAGCCTTGCCAGAGGCAATGGAAGAAGCGGTGGGAGCCGAAGTTGTCGTTTTCAAATGGCAGCGGGATTGTGGGGATTCAGTGGGATAAAGAAATTCGCCTGGAGTTAGGGAAGTGTCTCAAATCTTACAAGGGCGGGCACGGCATATCCATTCCAAAGGGCATCCAGCGCGTCCCGGTTGGGCACACCGTCAGCCGCGACGAAACGGTACCGGGCGACATACGGTTTGCCTGGCTCGATTTGCCACTCGCCTCCTTCCGAAGGGGTGAACGAAACGTAGGGCTCGTTGGGATGCACGCGGACCGGCTGCGGCGCGCGAAAATTATCAGGATGGCCGAGCACCGCGAGGCCCGCCGTACCACTCTCCACCGCACCGGAAAGGTGAACCCAGCGCATCGGCCGGGCGTTGGCTTTGACGCGATCAGTCTCCCCGTCCGAGGTGAGAAAGTTCGCCTTGTCTTTGCCATACCACTCCCCGCGCCCGCGGAAGCCGAGACCACCATAGTGGTATTTCGGCAGGACCAGGGGATCGTTCGTGGCGCAAACTTGCGTGAGCAGAAGATCGAAGACCTGCACGGGCGTTCCGCCCGCTGCGACGTCTACCTTATAGCCTGTAACTTCCCACGTCTCATGCAGGACTATCACGGGCTTCGGCGCCGACAGATCCACAAACTGATGCCGCGCCACGAATCCGCCATGCACCGGGCCGCTCCAGGTCCAATCGACGGCCACCGCCTCAACGGTGCCGGTCTTCTTACCCATATTCCAAAAATCGGGCTTGCGGCCTTGGAACGTGGTCGTCGTCCACGGTGACCAGATCCCGTGATGGTGCACATGTTGCACCGGATAGTCATCACTCACGATCGTACCCGACGGCGTTTGAATCGGATGCAAATAACCCGCGCGCTTAAACTCCGGTTTGATGTCAGCTCGGGGTAGCGCCTCCTTGTCCATCTGGTAAGCGAACGCCGGTTTCCCCGCAACGTGCAGCTGAAGGCGGCCGGCATGGCGGACGACCTCGACGCCTTGGTTTCCCTGGCTTCCGACCTCTCCGCCCGCAACGAGGGTAAAAGTCAGCACTTCGCCCGCTGATTGCGCCGGAACGATAAAACGGGCGGTGCGATCCGGTGAAATTTGCAGCGGCAGCGTGTGGCCGGCTTTGTCCTGTACGCGGCCGAACTCCATCGCGTTCACCGGGACCTTGAACTCCACCACCTGGGCGGCTCGGTCCACGTTCGCCGCTTCGACGGTGATCTGGTGCGTTTTCCCCAAGCCGTTCGACGTCAACGCCAACGCACTGACGAACAGAAGCGGGATTAAATGCAGAGAGGGCGGCATCGGGGGAGAGCTGACCGGAACGAAGTCAGACGCATGCCGGACGCGCAAGCCCGGGCGAAAGGCGCGGGGAAAAAATCCCGTTTGTTCCACGGTCTCGCTTTTAGGCGCCCCTGTTTTCCCTTGGTGCTTGGAATCACCGCAGCCAGAGCTGCATGTGGATGTCGACGCGTTCGTACGGGGAAGGTGGACCCGCAAACGGCTCAAAGCCGAGCTTGCGATAAAGGGCCAGCGCAGCGTCCAGCTTGGAGTTACTCTCGAGGTAAATGCGTCTCGCACCGCGCGCTCTCGCCCACGCAATCGCGGCCTCACCGAGTCGTCGCCCAATACCTCTTCCCTGCATCCCGGGCGTCACCGCCATCTTCACCAACTCGAAGGTGTCACCTTCTGCTTTCTGAAGCGCACAGACGCCGACCACGTCGTCTTTCGACAGCGCCACCACGATGTGGCCGCCGGGCGCGATCAGGGTGGAATCGGGGGCATCGAGCACTTTGAGATCCGCCGCTTCCAATCGGAAGACGCGCGTGATCCACGCCTCATTGAGCGCCTTGAACGCGGCCGCATATCGGGCCGCGTACGGCACGATTTCCACGTCCCCGCCATCGTTCACATCACCCGTCGGCACGACCACCGTCTGATACGGAGTCGGGCCTTGCACGCAAATTGAATTCATCCCGGATCGGGACTCGGAACCGGGATCTCCGTTAACCTTGGAGGAGTTTCAAAACGCTATTCGGCGTCTGGTTGGCCTGCGCCAGCATCGCGGTACCCGACTGCACAAGAATGTTGTACTTCGCAAACTGGGT
This sequence comes from uncultured Opitutus sp., assembly GCA_964450575.1. Lineage (GTDB taxonomy): Bacteria > Verrucomicrobiota > Verrucomicrobiia > Opitutales > Opitutaceae > ER46. The sequence continues at coordinate 688 of CAYVDZ010000396.1, read as the reverse complement.
TGATTCTTCCGCCACATTCACATCGCGGATCCGTGAGATGGCGGAGGAAAGATTTTCAAACTCGACGTTTAACGTGGTCGAAGCGAGTTCGAGCCGGGATTGCGAGGCGCCGAGCGAGGCGCGTTCCTGCGCGACATGTTGGATCGCGTCGGTGATTTTCTCAATCGCATCGGTGTCGTCGGCCGCGAGCGTATAGGCGCCCGCCACGTCCTGCTGGATGATCTCGAGCATGCCACCACTGCGCAGATCCGTCTCCGCGATGTTCATATCCTGACCGACGGCTTGACCAATGGTCACGGTCAGTCCGGCGGCATTGGGTCCGAACAGAACGATGCTGTTGAATGCACCCAGCGGCGTACCGACATCGGCCGTTCCGCCGACTTGGGCGGTGGTGCCACCGATGGTCGCCCGAAGCTGATCCTGCAGCGCGGAAAACTCCTGTTGGTAGAGCTCAACGTCGGTGGAGTTCTTCGTCACATCCTTCGAGAGGATCGCGAGCTCACTCAGGCGGGAAAGAATCCTGGTCATTCCGCCCATGAAGCCATCCGCGGTCTGCACATAGGAGACGGCGTTCTGCACATTGGTCGTGGCGGCTTTGACCCGGCGGCCCTGCGCGTCGAGCTTTTCAGAAACGGCGAGACCGGCGGCGTCATCGGACGGATTGACAATCTTGGAGCCGGACGAAAGG
>CAYVDZ010000395.1:0-5517 GCA_964450575.1 uncultured Opitutus sp. | reverse complement strand
ACCCAAAATCGTACATCAATTCGTGCCGGACGTGTGCCAGCTAATCGGCTCTGATGGCCGATAAGAATTAACCGTGCCGTAGGTCAGGACGGTCGTATTTGAGAGATGGTCGGCGAGTGGTTTATCCTTCTTCCGCAACGCGGAAATCAGGCGACGGAAGCTGGCCGCCACTGCATCGTTTTTCCGTTTCACCGGATCTTGGAGTTTACGGGCTCGGCCCTTCTTGTTGAGGGCTCGCCCCAGGTACTGTCTAATTTGTTCAGCCTCCAAGTTTAGCCGCTTTATATCCATCGTTTCTTTGTGATTTTTCGCATCAACAAGCTCGGCTTCGAGCTCAGCCAGGCGACCGCGGATCTGGTCTCTCGCTTTCAGGTCGAGAGTCTCTCCGGCGGCAGAAAGCCCAAGGTTTACAGTGAGGCTCGGCGCCTCGTCCTTATGGCCATCGCGGCCGAAGACTTCCTCAAGGTTAGCTGCTGGATTGCTCGGAAGCACAGCACGCTGGAGCTGATAGGCCGTGAATGACTCATCCGGGTTGGCCAAGAGGTACTGGAGATACTTGCAACCGGTATTATGTGCGTGGACAACGAAGCGGCGACCCGCCCGAAAACGTATCTGCCAGACCTCCTCATCGAGTCTGATAAAAGTATATTCCTGCTCGGCGACGGGGTTGAACGTGATGGAAATTGGCGATGGTTCTGTGCCGGATGCATCCGTGACGATTCGAATCAGACAGTCGCTGGGAAGCTTGTGCTCGTAGATCTCCTGAAATGACGTCCTGCAAATGGCTGCGATAGCGCGGTCAACGTCCGCCCCGTGCCTTTTATAAAGATCGAAGAGGATCCGTGCTCCTCGGTCAGGAGTAGCCCCTCCCATGTGAGGAAGCGCCTGCATCAATTGTGGGTACCGGATTACGAAATCTTCCGGCGTAAGAATCTGTTTTATGGTGCGAGCCCGTTCAATATAAGTGGCAACGAGAATCCGGTCAGCGTCCTTAGGGAGTGAGGCCGTGAAGATATTGGTTTCGTAGATACTCTCGGGATCATGTTCGAAAGCATCGGCCGCTAACATTGCGAGCCGTCGATCCACGCACTGGGAGCAATAGCCGCAATGTGTCTGGTCGACCTTCCTCGCCCAAGTGTGGGCACAGGTGATCGATTTTTCGATCAAACGCTGTTGGTGGTGGTCGGTTATAACCCGGATCACCTCGGCTTTGGTCTTATCGAGAAATGGGTTTGTGACTTGGAAGGCGGAATCAACAACGAGCGAGAACAGCTGTTCGAATCCCATCAAGACTTTGGGGTGCGTCGTTCGCGTCGCCCGTCCGCCGACGACCTGTCCACAAAGTGGAAGGTTGATGCTTATCACTCCGTTCTCGTAGAATCGCAGGGACGTGAGGCGAAGGGAATGCGCCGCAGTCGCGCCGAGGCAGGCAAAGAGAAACGATCGGGTGCGCTGGGTGTGCTCCTTCCCAAGCACTTTTGCTTTGTTGACCTCGACGCCAATGTGGAGCGGCGGTGCCGCGGGCGATAGCGAAATCAACTCCCTTCGCAAAGCATGGAGCATAGCTTCATTCTTGGTGGTTGGGATATGAGTAACGAATGCCATTCTCAAGTGTTCGCGCTTTAGAGCGTCTATTGCACCTGCAAGCGAATCCAACCCACCTGAGAACATAGCCACTTGGTCGTAGGCAGGGAGATATGTCCCACCTTGCGTAACCGTAAGGTATTCTTGGTACGGGTGTGGATGTGGGTTCTTGATAAACTCAAAGGTGAAGAAGTGATCGCCGAGAAAATTCAGAACGTCCGACAAGGCGTTTTTAACCGTAGGTGACCGCCAAAACTCCACGTCCCGAACGGGGATATAAAAGCCGAGCTTACGCCGCCAGAGAGCGCCGAAGCGATCGGTGTCTTGATAGCACCGCGTTACCGCCTGGTCAGCCGCATATACATAAGCGGCAATTTCAACCAGATCCACGAGTCGAGGTGACAGGTCGCTGCCAAACGGGCGATGCAGGTCATCGATGCGAAGATTAACACGCTCCGGCGCGCCGATCGGCGCGTGGAGATCCAGTAGTAACGACTCGACCGATTTCCGTAGCTTAGGACGGGGACAACCTCCACAGATAATGGCGTGTTCAGGATGCATTCGGCTTTGCGCGTATGATCATTTCTTCACGAATCTTCCCGAGCGCTCTCCACCCAAAGCCGGCTGCCTTTTTGGGCGGAATGATACCGTTTCCCTCAAAATAGTTTTTTGAGAACCAATCGCGTGAGAATCGCTCCACGATCTCACTGGCCTCGTAGGCGTGTTTATCCAAGGCGGATTCAAAGTTGGATACCTGCGCGGTGGTGTAGAAGGCACGGCCCTCGCCGATCTGGGCGGCGAGGGTCTTCGACAGAAAATGACGTTGGCAGTCTTTTGCGACGTGGAAAAAGAAGGTGCGGGCGAGCATTCCAAATTGAGTTTCGCGACCGAGATTATTCAAGGCCGTGTGGACCTCACTTCCGCCCGGGATGATCAGTTCGCCCAGTACGTTTCTGAGGTGTTGGGTTATTGCGCTGACCATGGCGCCGCTCGCAAGGATTGCCAGATCACTTAGGTTGCCTCTTGCGCGTGTCTTCGCATCGAGTGCGTTAGATACCGCTACTCCGATGTCCAAAATAGTCGGGTTGGGCGGCCACTTTAGCCCCTGCGCGGCGAGGTATGCAACGGGGTCGTCTTTTCGCGCCGCCACCCCGAGTTCACTCAGTAACGCAACTGCGTCGCCGAAGCCCGGGTCGTTCGTCATGAACGCGAAAGCCTTGTCTGAGGCTTTCTGCGCAGCAGCTGCTACGGAATCCGCGCTCGCTCCATTTATTAGGAGGCGAACAACGTCTTTCCACGCCCGGGTCTGCGGAATCGTCCCAAGATGGACATGGCCCATGCAATGCAAGAGCCTGAAAAACAGGGCCTAATGCAAGGAAGAAATGCAATTCCACCTTCTTTTTAGATTTTAGATACTGCTCACGTGAGTGTTTTGCTCAGGACCGGGCCGGAATTTTGAGCTTCGTGCGAATGTGTACAGCGACTTCGGAGGCGTCATAATACACGAAATGGCCAACGCGATGATGTGGGATGCGGCGCAGCTTCGTCCATTCGCGGAGGGTGCGGATCGACGGCTCGCCCCCAGCGGGAAAGATGCCGCTGGCGCGAAGACCGATGATGTCAGTGAGCTGGGAGCTGAAGCAGGGAGCGGAAACAGTGGGAGGATTCATGCAACAGGCAGCGTGTCCACGCGTGCGCATGAAAAAGCCCACAACCGGCCAGGGTGCGGGCTTTGCGGTGCGACGGGTCGCACGGGGGTAATCACGCGGCTGCTTTTACCTCGGTGACCGGCACGGGCATTTCGTCACTGGCGATGGCAGGATCACGACGCTGGTCGGGCATAATGCTAAAAAACGCTTCGCCATCAGCGGCGGTTTTTAGATCGAGGTAGTGTTTCCGGATGATGCTTTCCGAGTTGCCGGCCTGCAACGCTGCTTCGCCCATCGAGCGGAACTTGGCCACATGCATCGAAATGAACGTATGCCGCATGATGTCGTGGGAAAGGCCAAAGGCCTGGGCGATTCGGGCACGCTCATGTTGGAGGTTTGCCGGGATGATGGGAAATGCGTCCAAGGGATAGGCCTTTAACCAGGCGGCGAGGTTCGGCTGGATAGTGACGTTCCGCTTCATCCGCACTTTCGAAACCTCGGGTTCAATGTGGATGACGCCGGTATCGAGGCGGACCTGTTCGCGCTTGAGTTTCAGGATCTCGCCGGCGCGAAGGCAGGGACGGATGCCGGCAAAAAGAGCCAAGGCGAAAAAGGGCACGTAGGCGCCGCCCGCGAGTTTCTCGACGTGGCGCATCAGTTTCTCTGCCTGTTCGGTGGAGAGGGTCTTCGCGGACCCGCGCCGGTGTGCAATACGAAGGTGAGGAACCTTCTCGAGCGGGTTCGTCGCCAACCAATCTTTGAAGAACGCGAATTTGAAAAACGTGAAGAGAATGCCCCGGCGATTGTTGAACGTCTTCGGGCTGGCGTTGCCACGCTGGCAGTGAAGGGCAAGACCATCGCGCGATAGCTGGGAGAGGGTCTGGTTCGGGAAGTGATTCTTGAGCATCTCCAATTGAAGCCGGATGTCCTTTAGCTGGCAGGCGGAGAGAAGATCCCGGTCGTGCTCCTCTTGCTTAGTCGCCAGGTAGGCGGCCGCGGCATCAGTAATGGAGATCTCGCGATCCGGAGAGCGGTAGTTGGTGAGTCCGTAATCGAGGTAGAATGATAACGACTTGGGGGCGTCGGCGAGGCGACGGAACGCTGCCTCTGCCTCCCGTAGCTGATCGTCAGTCAAGAACGTAGAGGTCGCGCGAACATTGCTGGCAGCTTGGGCGGCCTTCGCCTCGAGGACCGCCATTTCGGCGCCGGCCTCCTGGCGGGACTTGAAGTTTTTACGGATCCGGAGGCCGTGCAGCCAACCGGAGACTCGCCATGAGGTGACGCCGTTGCGATTTTCAAACCGGGTGACGTCGAATGTGCTATCGGGCATGTGTAGGTTGCCACGTCAACTGGCAACCTAGGCGACGATTTTTGCTCCTCAGAGGAGAAAACTGGCGGAGAGGGAGGGATTCGAACCCCCGGTACCTTGCGGTACACCTGATTTCGAGTCAGGCGCGTTAGACCACTCTGCCACCTCTCCGAGGCGTTCTTCCTTCGCTCAGGATTCGGAAGAAGGGCGAAACGTAGGCGTCTCTTTTTAAAACGGAAGCCGAAAAAAATGGATTTCGTTTCAGCTGTCTTGCGATCCGCTCCACCGGGTCTCGCTCCGAGCGCGAGAAACCGACTATTCCGTCCGGCCTTTGCCGCCGTTCCCCGGCAAATGCTGCGGAAATAAGAAATAGTAGTTCATCAACCACCAGCTGCGCGATGGGCGATAAAAAACGGCCGGGACCAGCACCGCGCCCACCCCGGCGAGGACGATCGCGGTCGTTGTGCCGATGATCCCGCGCCAGGCCAGGATCATGACCGGCACCAGGAACGCCACGATCGTCACTCCGTAGTTCAGTGACATCGATCCGAGGAAAAACCCTTCGTCGTTGTCGCGTTCGATTTTCAGCCCGCAGGTCCGGCACTCTTTGTTCACTTGAAACAGCGTTCCTTCCTTGAAGAGCGTCCGGGCGCCGCAGTTGGGACAGCGGTTGGTCAGGCCGCGGGCGACGATCTGGGCACGGGAAACGGTGAAGGGAGAGGACACAAGCAGAGAAGATTTTATCGGCGGCCCGGATGGTGGACCCGAGGACCGCGCCGCCGTAGTGGAAGGCATGGCACGAGCGCCTTCCGACGAAAACAAAAAAGGCGCGTCACCGATGCGACGCGCCTTGGAAGTGAGGGTGGTACTACAGCTCAGGAGCCGAGTTGGTACCGAATGAAGCGACGAATCTGGATGTTCTCGCCGATCTTGGTGATTTTCTCGGTGACCATTTCCTTTACGCTCTTTTCCGGC
>CAYVDZ010000394.1:0-5518 GCA_964450575.1 uncultured Opitutus sp. | reverse complement strand
GCCATTGCGCAATCCATCATCGTGGGCGGCGTGCTCTGGGTGGAACGAAACGGGGTCGCGTATCACAAAGCCTTCGGACTAAGGGCCAAGGTTCCCGTAGCGGAGGCGATGACCGAGGACACGATCTTCGACGTGGCCTCCATCACAAAAGCCGTTGCCGCGACGAGTGCGGCCATGCTGTGCGTAGAGCGCGGTCTCCTGCGTCTCGACGATGCGGTGTCGCAATACCTTCCCGAGTTCACAGACGAGGGACGCGAGAAAATCACGATCCGGCATCTGTTGCTGCACACGTCCGGCTTGCCAGTGAACCTGGATCCGCAGACGGAATCCTTCCATAATCTCACTGAAGCCGTCGCTCAGGCTGGCCGCAAAAAGCCCGCCTTTGTGCCTGGTTCCGCCTATGCCTACAGCAGCGTGGCTTTCATGGTGCTCGGCGCGGTGATTGAGCGCGCGTCAGGCAGATCCCTGGATGAGTTCTGCGCCGCGGAAATTTTCCGCCCGTTGCAAATGAGCGACACCGGATTTCGCCCGACCGGCGACCGCCTGCGCCGCGTCGCGCCCACGAGTGCGCCCGCGCGCGGCCTGGTTGATGACAAGATGGCGCGGGCGATGGGCGGCGTGGCGGGACATGCCTCGCTCTTCACCACCACTTCCGATTTGGCCCGATTCGCGCGCATGATGCTGAATCTAGGCGAACTAGACGGGGTCCGCATCTTCCGCGCCGAGACGGTCAAGCTTATGTCCAGCGTGCAAACTCCGCCTTCATTGATGACCCCAAGAGGTGGCAACTCGCCGGTGCGTCGCGGTCTCGGTTGGAACATAGAGTCCCCCTATGGCGCTCCGCCGAACGACCAAACCTTTCAGCGGGGCGCGTTGTTCCCCATCAGTAGTTATGGTCATGCTGGCTGGACTGGTCAGATGCTGTGGATCGATCCGTCTTCCCGCACTTTCATCATCTTTCTGTGCAATCGCTACCACGGTGGTGCCACTGAACCACCGCTGGCCGCCTATCGTCTTCACCAACGGCTGTCCACCTTGGCCGGCCGGGCGGTGAAGGAGTTTGACTTCAAGCCTGCGTCAGCCGCGCAGCCAGGGAAATAGCCCCGCGCAAGATTTGAACTAACTTCCGCTGCACGCCGCCCATCCATGCTGAAAAGCTCTTTGGCGCATCGCACCCTTCGCGAATGAAATTGCCGGACTAAACGAAAACCCATGCTCCTCGAAAACCTCACGTGGCCTGAAGTCAAAAGGCTGAATGTTGCCAACAAGATCGTGCTCCTGCCGCTCGGCTCGTTCGAGCAACATGGACCGCACCTGCCGCTCACGACTGACACCGATCTGGTCACGGCCGTCGCGCGCGGCGTGGAGGGGAAGAGCCCCGGCAAAATCCTTTGCCTGCCGACGCTCTGGCCCGGGCACTCGACGCATCATCTGGCGTTCCCCGGCACGCTGAGCGTGCGGCAGATGCCCTACATCCAACTCGTCGTCGAGTTGTGCGGAAGCATCGTGAGCATGGGCGCGAAAAAGGTCTTTCTGCTCAACGGCCACGGCGGAAACGATGTCCCGGTGCGCGCAGCGCTGCGTGAGTTGAAAAGCCAGTTCCCGAAGGTGCGCTTCGTGTTCGCGTCGTATTGGTCGCTGGCCGGAAAGACGATCAAGGCGGTGCGCGAATCGGAGTTGGGCGGCATCGGCCATGCCTGCGAAATGGAAACGTCGCTCATGCTGCACCTGCATCCGGACCGCGTGAAGATGCCGCTGGCCAAACGCGATGGCGCGAAGCACCGCGACCAATATCGAACGTCCGACATGCAGTATGGCCGCCCCGTTTATTTCGTGAGCGAGTTTCACGAAGTCACCAAGAGCGGCGTCATCGGCCAGCCCGAACTGGCGACGGCCGCGAAAGGGAAGAAATTTCTCGAAGGCATCGTGACGGAAGTGAGCGCGTTCGTGACGGCCTTCGCCAAGTGGTAAAACCCCGAACCTGCATTCACCACTTATGAAAATCATCGACCTGAAAGCCCGTTGCGTGGCGATCCCGCTGGACTGCCAGTTGCGCCACAACACTGGCGTGCATCCCGGATATTTCCTGCGCACCGTGCTTGAAGTGTTTACCGACGAGGGGGTCGTCGGCCTCGGCGAGGTCGGCGGTGGCGACCAGGTGGGCGCGCTGTTGAAACTCAAGCCGCGCATCGTCGGCCTCGACCCGTTTCACCTGGAGACGATCAAGCTCAAGGTGCTGCGCAGCATCTACTATATCTCCAACGCGCGGCTCTACGGCGCCATCGAGATCGCCTGCCTCGACATTCAGGGCAAGGTGCTCGGGCGGCCGATGAGCGACTTGCTCGGCGGCGCCGTGCGCGACCGCGTGCCCATGATGGGCGAGATCAGCTGGCGTTACGACCGGCCGGGCGGTGGTGACGACACGTGCGCCGAAGATCTCGTCGAACAAGCCGAGCGCCTGCACGCCGAACTGGGCGTCAGGACCGTGAAGATGAAAGGCGGCGTGGTGAACCCGGATGAGGAAGTGCGCGTGATGGAACTCTGCCGCGAAAGGATGGGCCCAAGTTTCGGCCTGCGGATCGACGCCAACGGCGTCTGGTCGGTGCCGACCGCGGTGCGGATCGGGCGGCGGTTGGAGCCGCTGGGCCTCGAGTATTTTGAAGACCCGGCGTGGGGCATCGAGGGCCTCGCGGCGGTGCGCCGGCAGGTGCGGATTCCGATCGCGACGAACATGTATCCGGCGAAGTTCGACGACCTCGGCCCGGCGATCCGGCTCGACGCCGTGGACGTGGTGCTCACGGATCTGCACTATTGGGAAGGCCCGCGCGGCGTGAAAGAGCTCTGCGCCGTGCTGCGCACCTTCAACCTCGGCGTTGGTATGCACAGCGGCGCGGAGTTCGGCATCGAGCTGGCGGCGATGCTCCACACTGCATGCACGATCCCGCACATGACCTTCGCCGGCGACGCGGTTTACAACCATCTCACCGACGACATCATCGTGGGCGGCAAGCTGCGCTACGAGGACGGCTGCCTGCGCCCGCCAGCCGGTCCCGGCCTCGGCGTCGCGCTCGACGAGGAGAAGATGGAGAAATACGCGCGCTACTACGAAGAAAAGGGCGATTACTATGCCCGGTTCCACGAAGACCCGCGCCGTCCGGGATGGTATCCGATGGTGGGAGGCCTATGATCATGCAACGCGCGCGCCCCAACTATAAATGGGAACTGCTGGCCCTCCTCTGGGTGGCGTTTTTCTTTCACCAAGGTGACCGGCAGGTCTTCAACGCGGTCCTGCCGCTCATCAAGACCGATCTGCGACTGTCGGACGTGCAGCTGGGTCTGGTGGCCACCGCGTTCACTTTCATTTACGGCGCACTGGTGCCGCTCGCGGGCGTCCTGGGCGACTTCGTCTCGCGCAAATGGATCGTCTGCCTGAGCCTGCTGACGTTCAGCACCGGCACGTTGCTGACCGGCTTGAGCGGCGGGCTGTTCGCGTTGATCCTCTTCCGGAGCATCGCCACGGGGGCGGGCGAGGCGTTTTACTACCCGGCGGCCACGTCGCTCCTCAGCCAGCATCATCGCGAGACGCGGGCGCAGGCGCTGGCAATTCACCAGACCGCACTCTACGTCGGCATCGTGGCGAGCAGTTGGCTCGCGGGCTATATCGGCGAACTGCACGGCTGGCGCGCGGCGTTTTACACGTTCGGATTTGGCGGGCTGGTGCTGGCGGTCGTCCTGGCCGTGCGACTGAAAGACACCCCTGCCGGAGCCGAAGTCGAAGCCGGCCCGGTCCGAGACAAGCCGAAGCTCGCCGAAGTGCTTCGGTTCATCTTGCGCAAACCCACGTTCTACCTGCTGAGCGTGGCGTTTGGCGGGATGGTGTTCGTCGGCGTCGGCTACCTGACGTGGATGCCGACGTTCCTCTATGAAAAATTCCAGCTTCCGCTCAAGGAAGCGGCGCTGCACGCGGTGCTCTACCATCACCTCTTCGCGTTCATCGGCGTGATGGTGGGCGGGCGCGTTTCCGATCGGCTGGCCGCGCGCCGCCCCCGGATCCGCATGGAAATCGAATGCCTGGGCCTGCTCCTGGGCGCGCCGTTCATCTGGCTGATGGGCGCGTCGTCGGACCTGACGCTCGTGTATGTGGCCCTGGCGGGCTTTGGGTTCTTCCGCGGACTCTACGACTCGAATCTATTTGCGGCGCTGTTCGACTTTATCCCTCCACCCTTCCGCTCCTCGGCGACGGGTCTGATGCTTTCCTGCGCATTCGCGGTGGGGGCCACCGCGCCGCTCGTGCTCGGTTACGTGAAACAGCATGTGAACCTCAGCATCGGACTGTCGTCGCTGGCGTTCGTCTATCTGTTCGCGTCCGCCGCGGTATTCGTGGCCCTGCGGCTGTTCTTTGCGAAGGATTACCTCAGGGAAACGCCCCCGCCCGCCTAATCCTCGCTGCCCAATTAACCAACGCATCACTCTCATTTCTATGTCGTCGCTTGAATCTCCTGCAGGCCTCCTCCAACGCGAGGCCACCATGATGAAACTCGAGAAGCTCATCGCCTCGCGCGAGAGCGTTTCCACCAAACCATTTCCAATCCCGGTGAAGGAACTGCTCGCGCGCTACGAGCGGCTCTACACCGGCGCGGTGTGCGATGTGCTGCGCGAATTCTGTTTGCTGGATCAGGCGCTCCCCGGATACCTCCGCCCGCTCAACGACGACCACACCGTCGCGGGCATCGCGTTCACGGTGAAGAGCGCGCCCAATGTGAAGATCACCGGCGAAATGACCTTTCGCACCCGGATGCTCGACGAGATGGAGTCCGACACCTTCGTCATGTGGGACACCAGCAACGACGAGAAGGCCACGCTCTGGGGCGGCGTGATGACCGCCACGGCCATGGGCAAAGGAGTGAAGGCCGCCTGCATTGATGGCGGTATCCGCGATACGCATCAGATCAAGGAGAAGAACTTTCCAGTCTACTACAAATACCGCATCCCCAACGGCAGCCTCGGCCGCTGCCTCATCACGCATTACCAAGTGCCGGTCAAGATCGGCGACGTCGTCATCAAGCCCGGCGATGTAATTCTCGCCGATATCGACGGGGTGCTCTGCATCCCGCGCGACCTCGCCCACGATGTGCTCCTGCGCGCTGAAGAAGTCATCGCGAATGAAAAGGAGATTTTTAGCTGGGTAGCCGAAGGCCAGAGCATCCACCAAATCACGGCCAAAGGAGGCTACTTCTAAATCGCGGTGGTTCCCGCCAGCGCCGACCTGTTTGAGCCACACATCTTTGAAGCGATACAACCAACCACCCTTTCTAATCCTGTGCCTGGCGGACAGCCCGGTAAACCTGTGGACCATTTGGACCAAGGACCTTCTCCAGCTAGGAGTCTGTCGGACTTAGAAAATTTCAATTTTCAGCTGCGCCGTGATTTTTCGCCATCAGAGAAGGCAAAGTGATTTTTGGCTCGGCGAAAAGTCGGGTGGCGGCGTTTTTTGGTGCGTGGGGAGCGGTTTTTTCTG
>CAYVDZ010000393.1:0-5540 GCA_964450575.1 uncultured Opitutus sp. | reverse complement strand
CTGTTTCGGCGCAGCGCCAACGTCTTTGCCTTCCAGGCTCCGATTTTGTTTGATAGCAATCCCGTAGATACGTGGGTTGAGGCACCGGCGCGGGGCGGCTATCCTTCGGCGATGAGGTTTCTGAAGATCCCCGCATGTTTCCTTGGCTCGATGGCGGCCCTGTGGGTCCCCGCGGCCGCGGCGGAATTGCCGCCGGCGGCGTCGATGACCGTCGAATTTGACCAGCACGTTCGTCCGATCTTTGAGGCCAACTGCGTGGAGTGCCACGGCCCGAAAAAACAGAAGAGCGATTTCCGCGTCGACGTGAAGAAGATCGTTTTCGCCGGCGGCGCTTCCGGCGATCCGGCGATCATCGCGGGCAAGAGCGCCGAAAGCCCGCTGTTTCGTTTCGTGGCCGGCTTGGAAGAAGACTTGAAGATGCCACCCACGGGCGACCCGCTCACGCCCGTGCAAGTCGGCATCCTGCGTGCGTGGATCGACCAGGGGGCGAAGTGGCCCGAGGAAGCGAGCGCTAAGGCCGATGACGGACGAGACTGGTGGTCGCTGCGTCCGTTGCAACGCCCCGTCTTGCCCATCGCGACAAAGACGGCCGCAAATCCCATCGATGGGTTTCTTGAGGCGAAGCGCGCGGAAAAAAAACTCTCCGCTTCACCCGAGGCCGACCGCCGCACGCTCATCCGGCGCGCCGCTTTGACTCTGACGGGATTGCCGCCGACCCCCGAAGCGAGCGAAGCCTTCGTCCGAAGCACTGAGGTTGATGCCTACGAGAAACTCGTGGACGATCTACTCGCCTCGCCCCGCTTCGGCGAGCGTTGGGCCCAGCACTGGCTGGACATCGTGCGCTTCGCCGAGACCAACGGCTCCGAATCGAATCTCTACCGCCGCAATGCCTGGCCGTATCGCGACTATGTGATCCACGCCTTCAACACCGATCTGTCGTTCAACCGCTTTGTCCGCGAGCAGATCGCGGGCGATGCCGAGGGGGTCGACGAGGCAACCGGATTTCTCGTGTCAGGCATGTTTGTGCATGCAGCCACGGTCGGCCGCGAGGAGCAGGCTATCCGGCAAGCGCGGGCGGACCGGCTTGACGAAACCATACAATCGGTGAGCACCGCGCTGCTCGGAGTCACCATGGCTTGCGCGCGCTGCCACAATCACAAGTTCGATCCCATCCCGCAGAAGGACTACTACGCGCTCGCCGCGGTGTTTCAGGGCCTCGAATACGGCCACCGCCCGTGGCGCAACATGCCCGACGCACCCGCGCGCACCCAACGCGCCGATGCGCTCTGGCAGCAAATCGACACGCTGCGTGACGAGTTGCGCGCAGAGACGCCCACGTGGACGGAGCAATGGCCGTCGCACCTGCAAACGCGCTTCAGTCCGGTGAAAGCGCGGACCGTGAGGGTGATTTTTCCCAGCGCCGCGGTCGGGACGGTCGACGAGTTCGAAATCTATGGAGCTGCGACGGGCGAACGAAATCTCGCGCGTGCCGCGAACGGCGCTACTGCGCGTTCGTCCAAGTCCGTTGAAACTCCGACTCGCGAGATCGCCAACATCATTGACGGCCAGTTTGGCCGGACCTTTGCCTGGATGACCCGGGACCAAGGGGCGAAGTCGGAGACCGGTGAACCGGAGCCGTGGTTCGAAATCGAGCTGCCGGCGGAGACGGTGATCGACCGTGTCGCGATCAGCAGCGATCGAGAGTCGCTGGAGACGACAGACTACGTGATCGAACCGCAGCTCGCCACGGCCTCCGGTCCCCGGAAGTTCCGCGTCGAAGTCCGCGGCAGCGACGGCGATTGGCGCGAGGTGGCGCGGACCGACCTCACGACATTGCCGGCTGGGAAAAAGGGTCCGTCGCCAGTCGCGGCGCGCGATCGCCTAAGCCAGATTAACCGGTTGCTCCGCGACTATGTCGCACTGTTGCCGCAACCGGTCTTTGCCGGCTACTTTGTGCCACCGGTAAAGACCCATCTCTTTGGGCGGGGCGATCCGATGAATCCTCGCGAAGAGGTTGCACCCAATTCACTCACCGCACTCACCGCAAACTTGGGGCTTACGTCGGAATCCTCGGATCGCGAGCGTCGCGTCGCCTACGCCGCGTGGCTGACGGATCCCCGGAAAAATCCACTCACGCCGCGGGTGCTCGCCAATCGTCTTTGGGTGCATGTGTTTGGCCGCGGCATCGTCGAAACGCCGGGAGATTTTGGCCGGGCGGGCGCTCAGCCGAGTCATCCGGAACTGCTCGATTGGCTGACTACGGAGTTCATCGCTTCGGGCTGGTCCGCGAAGAAGACGATCCGTCTGCTCGTCACCTCCGCCGCCTTTCGCCAGTCGAGCGCGCCGAATGAAACCGCGGCGCGACTCGATTCCGAGGCCCGCCTGCTTTGGCGTTTTCCGCCGCGGCGCGTTGAAGCCGAAGTATTGCGCGATGCGACTCTGGCAGTAGCGGGAACGCTCGATCTCACAATGGGTGGTCCCGGATTCCGCATTCACGGTGACAAGAAGCGTTATGAAAGCTGGCGGGTGGTGGACAATGCGGGACCGGCCACCTGGCGGCGGATGATTTACCAGGAGCGCATGCGGGGGATCGATGACCGGATGTTTACTGCCTTCGACCGGCCGGAATGCGGGCAGGTGGCGCCGCGTCGCACGATCTCCACGACACCGCTTCAGGCATTCAACCTGTTCAACGGCGAGTTCATGCTCGGGCAGGCCGAGAAACTCGCCGGGCGCATCGCGCGTGAAGCCGGCAACGATCAGGCGGCGCAGGTTACCCGTACGTTCGCCTTGGTTTTCTGTCGCACGCCGACTTCCACCGAAATCCAAGCCGGGAAAAATCTCCTCACCCACGACGGGCTGGCCGCGTTCTGTCGGGCGATCCTCAACACCAACGAATTCGCCTTTATCGAATGAAAACCCACGCCCATGGCCCAACGTTGTCGCCCGCGCAGTTTGGTCCCCGAATGCTGGATCGCCGCGACTTCCTGCGCACGGCGGGGGGGCTCGCCGGCAGCGTCGCGCTGTTGCGTCTCCTCAACGCCGACAATCTGCTCGCCGCCTCCACCGAGGGTTCGATCCGCCCGAAGATCGATCCGGATCGGCCCTACGCACCGCGCGCGCCGCATTTCGAGCCGAAGGCGAAACAGATGCTCGTCATCTTCTGTGTGGGCGCGGTGAGTCACGTCGATACCTTCGATTACAAACCCGACCTCTTCAAATACGACGGGCAGAAGCCGCCAGGAATTCCCGCCGTCACGTTCGAGGGTCCGACGGGTAACATCGCGAAGCCGCGCTGGGCTTTCAAACCGCGGGGCCAGAGCGGCAAGATGATCTCCGAACTGCTGCCGCACGTCGCGGCCCTCGCCGACGACATGTGCTTCATCCATTCGCTCACCAGCACGACGAGCGCACACCCACAGGCGGAAAATTTTCTCAACACCGGGTTCACCTTCGAAGGGTTTCCGTCGCTCGGCGCGTGGGTGACCTATGCCCTCGGCACCGAGAACCAGCAACTCCCCGCCTTCGTCGCGATCAACGATCCGCGCGGAAAGCCGCGTTCGGGAAAAAACAACTGGGGTTCCGGCTTTCTGCCCGCCGCCTTCCAAGGCACCGATTTCAACGCCGCCCGACCGCTCGCGAATCTCAGCCGCCCTGACCGCATTTCGGCTGAGGCGGATCAGCGTGCGAAGGACTACCTGGCCGAGCTCAATGCCGAGCACGCGCGCAAGTTCCCCGGCGACACCGATCTCGCCGCGCGCATCGCAAGCTACGAACTTGCCGGGCGGATGCAGCTTTCCATTCCCGACGTGACCGACCTCAAGTCCGAACCCGAGCACGTCCATAAACTCTACGGCACCGCCAGCGGCACCGACTTGAAGAAAGACTACGCGAAAAACTGCATCCTGGCTCGCCGCCTGATCGAGCGCGGAGTGCGGGTCGTGCAACTCTTCAACGGCTCGGATGCACTGGCCAACGGCATCAGCAACTGGGATTCGCACGCCAACCTCGAGCAGACCCACGCGATGCAGGCAGAAATCTTCGACCAGCCGACGGCCGCGCTCCTTGCCGACATGAAGCAACGCGGCTTGTTGAAAGACACCCTCGTAGTGTGGTGCACGGAGTTCGGTCGCATGCCGTTTCTCCAAGCCAACGGCACGGGGCGCGACCACAACCCCGATGCGTTTACTTGCTGGATGATGGGAGCCGGCGTGAAAGCCGGAACGAGCATCGGGTCGAGCGACGACTTCGGTTTCAAGGCCGTGCAGGACGCCTCCACGCTCTACGACTTCAACGCCACGATCCTCCACCTCCTCGGCCTCGATCACGAACGCCTCACCTACTACAACAACGGCATTGAACGCCGCCTCACGAGCGTCCACGGCCACGTCCTCAAGCAGATGCTCGCATGAAACTCTTCTCCCTTTTCTGCCTCGCGGTTGCGTTCGCCAGCCCGGTCGTCGCGAAACCCAACGTCCTCTTCATCGCCGTCGACGATTTTCGTCCGGAACTCGGTGCGTATGGCGGCGCTCACATCAAGAGCCCGAACATCGACCAACTGGCCGCGACCGGCGTGCGCTTCGACCGGGCCTACGTGCAAATGGTCATCTGCGGGCTCTCCCGCGTCAGCCTGCTGACGGGGCTCAGACCGGGCATGCTGGAGATCGAGGATATCGATACGTTCTATCGCAACACGGTGCCTGACGTCGTCACCTTGCCCCAACTTTTCAAACAACAAGGCTACACATCCGTTTATGTCGGCAAGGTTTTCCACCCCGGCCAAACCGACGATGAGATTTCGTGGAGCCGACGCCTCACGCCAGCCGCGCCTCGCGGGGAAAACCAGAGCGAATACCAATTGCCCGAAAGCCGCGCGATCGTGAAGCAGTGGCGCGAGGAGGCGGTCGCTAAATATCGCGCGAACGCCCAACTCCAGGGCATGGCCGGTGGCCCGGCGTGGGAAGGAGCCGACGCCCCTGACGGCACCTATGTGGACGGCAAGAGCACCGACACCGCGCTCGCCGAGCTGCGGGAGATGAAGGGACAGCCGTTCTTTCTCGGTGTTGGTTTTCACAAACCGCACCTCCCCTTCGTTGCGCCGAAAAAGTACTACGATCTTTACGACCCGTCGACACTTCCGCTCACCGACACGCCAGACGAACCCAAGGGATCTCCTGCGATGGCCCGACACAGTTCATTCGAACTGAGAACACGGACGGGAGTGCCGACGTTTGGGCCGATCGATGCGGCGACTTCGCGCAAGTTGCTTCACGCGTACGCGGCCTGCGTGAGTTTCGTCGACGCCCAGGTCGGCTAAACCCCTCCCGGCCCGACCCCTGAAGATCCAGTTTCCTAAGAGCAGAAAGAACAATTTTGTATTCAGCAGGAGGGTCAAAGTCAAAGGCTAGAAGTCCTTCAACTGAAGGGGGACGAAACTTTTGACGTCCGACTGCGTTTAATATAAAGTCATATTATGTCCACGAAACCTGTTTCGATGAACCGGCGGTACTTCTTGAAGGCGGCCGGGGTCACGTTGGCGT
>CAYVDZ010000392.1:0-5562 GCA_964450575.1 uncultured Opitutus sp. | reverse complement strand
GTCCCCTCTTCAAGCCACGATTGACGCAGTTGCGTGCGGTTTCGTGGGCCGGTCATGACGACCAGCACCAACTCTACGAGGCCGTTACCACCTACGTGCGGCACGGCTACAATCAGGCGCTGAAAGAAAAGAAAACCTACGTCGGATTTTTGATGATCCTGATGCAGCGTCTCGTTACCAGCTCGACGCGGGCCATTCGCTCGGCATTGGAAAAACGGTTGGCGGCGCTGGAGGGAGCGGACAACCCGACTTCTGCGAGGGCGTTTCTTTCCGAGGATGACTGGCAGGAAATGGACGGTCAGGAGCAGCTTGAGCTGACCTTGCGCGCGATCCGTGACGGGATGGCCAATGAGCGGGCGGAAATCGGTGCTTTGCTCAAACTGGCGGAAAAAGTCGAGGCACGGGGAGTGGACGCGAAGGCCGAGGCGCTGTTGGCGTTGGTGGCTGAAATGGAACGCGCCGAGCGCGATCCCGATCTCAAGGTTTTGGTGTTTACCGAGTTTGTGCCGACGCAGGCGATGCTCGCGGAATATTTCGAGGCGCGCGGAGTCTCGTGCGTGCGGCTGAACGGTTCGATGAGCATGGACGAACGGCAGGAGGTGCAGGCGCGGTTCGCGAAGGACGCGAGAGTCCTAGTCTCGACCGACGCCGGCGGGGAAGGTCTGAATCTTCAGTTCTGCCATGTCGTCGTGAATTTCGATATTCCGTGGAATCCGATGCGCATGGAGCAACGCATCGGCCGGGTGGATCGCATCGGACAGAAACATCCCGTCCGCGCATTCAACTTCGTCTTTGAGGACACGGTCGAGTTTCGCGTTCGTGAAGTGCTGGAGGCAAAGCTCGCGGTCATCCTGGAGGAATTCGGCGTGGACAAGACGAGCGACGTGCTGGACTCCGCCGAAGCCGGGCACCTGTTCGACAGTCTTTATGTCGAGGCGCTGCTCCACCCCGAGAATTTCCCGGCCGCGGTTGATCGCCTGACCGGGGCGATTCGTAATCAGGCGGACGAAGCGCGACGGAAAAACAGCGTATTACATACTGACGCCGATAAGGCGGATTTTGCGCGCACCAAGCTGCCGATCGCGGATTGGATCGAACGCATGGTGTGTCATTATTTATCCGGGCACGGTGGGGCGTATGATGCGGAGCTGGACCGCCTGAATATCCGTTGGCCCGGAACCAAGGAGGCGCAGCCGTTTTCCCTGCCCGGCCGAGAGCGAGCACCGGGGACCGACTTGCTCAGTCTGGAACATCCACGGGTCCGGGCGTTGCTCAACCGTCTGCCACGGTCAGCGCTGGGAATGCCAGTGCCGCGCTTGCGGCTCAATGGACTGCCGGAGGGTGTCGCCGGCTGTTGGTCGATGTGGGAAATTCGTCTGCGCGGTGAATCCATCACGCGCACACGGCTCAGCCCTGTGTTCGTGCACAACGACGGACGTAGCCTCCAGCCGACGGCGAAGTTTCTTTTCGAACGTCTGATGATGGAGCCGTGGTCGTGCGCGGAAGTCTGCACGGAGGAGGAAAGCCAACGCGTATTCGCCCAATCTCAGGACGCCGCTAGAGAGGCGCTGAAGGGCGTCTACGGGGAGCTGAAAACCCGTCACCTCACCGGCGTCCTGCAGGAAGAGGAGAAAGGGGAATACAGCTACCGGATTCGCACCAAACTCCTTTCGGAAATCGGACTGCACGAAGTGCGCGAGTTCCGCTTGAAACAACTCAACCGCGAACGGGAGGCTTGGCGTGGGCAGATCGCGGCCCAGCGTGACATCCTCCCCGAACTCAACCCCATGCTGATTTTGATGGTAAGCTGATCATGGCCGACTGGCGCACAACTCTTCTGACGCACTTCGTGCCCGGCGTGAAGCCGGTGATCGCCGTATCGGACCCGGATGGGCTGCTGCGCGAGCCGACGCTGCTGAAGCGCGTGGAAGAGCGCGGCTTCATCGTCCTTTTCTTCGAGGATTCGCTTTCGTTTCGCGTCGAGTATGAGACGCGGATTCGCCGCCGGTGGGACGCAGGGGAAAAGGTTGAGATGGTGGTGTCGTTCGAGCCCGGCGAGCGCGACTTCGAGACCCTGCCGGTTGATGTGATCGAACGGGCGCGGCAGGTGCGATTGCACCTCAACGATGTCTTTCCGCGCTTGTCTTACGATGTGATCCGCCAGCTCGAACCGCCCTACTATGATGGCTTGTTTGCGGCCTACCAAACCGCGGCGGTGCAGCCCTTGGGCGAGGCGTTGACCAAGGACTTCTTGTTGCGGCACCTGTTTGCCGTCGATGGCAGCCTGGTTGCGACCGAAGCCTCGCTGCTCAGTTTTCTTTGCCGACTTCATTATACGCAGGCCATCTTGCCCGAGGTGCTCGTGCTTCACTTGGAGCGGACCCTACAGCCGCGATTCCTGGCGTGGCCGATGGGTCGGTTACTACGGGACCGGGCTGTGTTCCTCGCGTTCTTGCAAGAGCGATGGCCCATTTTCGTCAGGGAGAGCGACGGCGGCCGGGCCTTGGTCGAAGAAGACGGCGAAACGTTGCGGATCGCCGGACCCAAGCGGTTGCCGTTCGAGCACCATGACGTGCGCATCTTCATCGATAATTTCTTTGCCGACGGACTGCTGACTCCCATCGCGTGGAGTTGGGGCGAGGCGAGTGATGAAAGTTGGATCAGGGTCGGACTGTTGGATGAGGAGCTGCGCAATCCTACCCTCCGTCTGGGGGAACTCTTGGCGGGCCTTCGTGATGCCGTGCCAGGAGGCGACGCACCGCCGGGCGACTGGCAAAAATTCTCACTTCGCTGGGGACAGGCGCGAATGCTGTGGTTGAAACTCGATTCGGAGGAGCAGGCCAAAGAGGCGCCATTGTTTGGTCGGGTGCAGGATGCGGTCCGTGAGAATTTCCGGGCTTGGGTGATCCAGACCTACCCGCGAATCCACAACGTGCCGGCAACGACTCCGGCGATGGTTCATCACACACCCGCTTTCCTAGCGAGGATGTTGGAACGTGGCACGGCGAAGCGCGTAGCCTTGGTGCTCGTTGACGGGCTGGCGTTGGAACATTGGGCCGCGATCAAAGACGTGATCAAACCCCGGATGGACGCCACGCTCTTCGACGAGTCTGCCGTGTTCGCGTGGGCACCGACGATCACGCCGGTTTCCCGCCAGGCGGCGTTTGCCGGGAAGATTCCGGCCTATTTTGCGGAGAGCATTTTTGAGACATCCAAGGACGAACAACGGTGGCGAAAGTTCTGGTCCGCGCGCGGACTCTATCCGCATGAAATTTCCGCGCAGGCAATCTACGGCGACGACGGTGACGATACTAAGATAGACGAGTGGCTCACCGCCGACACCAAGGCCATCGCCGTCACCTTCTACAAGGTCGATAAGATCATGCACGGAATGCAGCTCGGCGCTGTCGGCATGCTTAATCAGGTGGAGCTATGGGCGAACGGCAACGCGTTGATCAACGTGCTCCAACTTCTGCTCGCGCGAGGCTTCACGGTCCTCCTGACCGCTGACCACGGTAACACGGTGGCGACCGGTATCGGAGCACCCAAACAGGGCGTGTTGTGCGATGTGCGCGGAGAGCGCGCCCGAATCTTTAACGAAATGCGTTTTGCCGAGGAGTGCGTCGCGCAAGCGCCGGGCAGCCGGATTTGGCAGCATCCCGGACTGCCGCCAGCGTTCATCCCGGTAGTCGCGCCGGCCGGAAAGGCGTTTGTCGCCAAGGGCACGACCATCGTGTGTCACGGTGGCGATAGCATCGAGGAACTCGCGGTGCCGTTTGTCCTTATGCGCACGACTGAGGGAGGCCCAACGTGAACACGAATCAACGCATCGGCTTTGGGAAGAAAGTCCGCTGGGATTGGATGCTGCTCGCGATACGCCTTCGGACACACGGCGCAAGTTTCGCCGAGGCGCGAGAAGAACTAGACGCGCTCATCGCCAAGACGAATGCCGGCAAGGAAGCGATCGCCAAAACCCGGTCCGCCCTGCGCCAGGTCGTGTTTCAACCGACCCCATCATGCCGACATTTTTCCGAGCGTGGAATTGAGCTTTTCCGCCGCCGGGGAGAAGCGGTGGCGCTGCCGGTAATCTGGGGACTTTCGATTTCGGCCTACTCATTTTTTGCCAGTTGCGGTGAGACGGTCGGCCGATTGCTCAGGCTGCACGGCGAATTTACGGCCGCAGAAATGCTTCGCCGGCTCACCGAGCGCGAGGGCGACCGCGGTTTTGTCATCCGTATCGCCCGATTCAACCTGAGCACGATGCTGGATTGGGGCCTGCTTGAGCTCGACGCGAAGTCGAAACGCTACCGGAGGGGAAAGCAGGCCGCTGCCAGTGATCCCGAAATCTTAGGTTGGTTAGTCGAGGGGATATTGCTGGCGACGGGGAAATCCTCGATGCCGCAGTCACAGCTATTCGCGAGCAATCTGTTTTTTCCGTTCGACGCCAAGCCCATCGCGTTGGCTCAACTAACCAAGGCCAACCCACGGCTGCAAATCATCCGCCAAAATCTGAACGAAGAGATCGTCGCGCTGCACGACGGCGTGCAGGGTTAGTTCACCACGGCGAAATCACATGCCCCAAATCCTAAAGGACAAATATGTGCTGAAGGCTGTCGCTTACAGCGGACGTCTGGCGGAGGTATTTCCCGCAATCGATCTCTCCTCCGAACGGAAAGTTGCCGTAAAACTCTTTCACAAAGGCCTTCCGAATGACTTGGTGATCCGTGAGGCATTTGAGCGAGAGAGCCATCGATTGATCGATCTTCGTCACCCGAGCATCGTTTCAATGCTCGATTACGGCACGGACGGGCCAGACGGACGAGCATTTGTCGTGCTCGAATGGGGAGGCGATCCGATCGACAAGTGGCTCAACGGCGAGTGTCCATATCGCGATTGGATTGAATTCTACGATCAGATCGGCCGCCAGCTACTGGAGGGCATCGCCTACGCTCACTCCCGGGAGACTGTGCATCGTGAACTCAAACCATCCGACTTCCTGATTGATGAGCAAGGCCGGTTTCGCCTTGCCGATTTCGGCGTCTCCAAATTTCCCGAGTTCATTGATTCCGCCCTCGACATCGGCTCGTTCCTAAAGGCGAACGAACCCTTTTCCCCAGAGACGGGCTACGATCCAGCTTATTCTTATGCAACGGATGTGTGGGGCTACGCCACGGTCTGTCTGCATGTCCTGACCCGGGGAAACCTGAAGAAGTGGTCGGACATTGGTCCCGCCCTCAATTCATTGTCGGCGCCAACCGCCGTCCGCGAAGTGCTACACGACGCCCTTCGGCCGATCGCTTCCGAACGCCCCGAGGATGCCCAGGTGTTGCTTGATCGACTCAACCTCGTCACGCGGCAGGCTAAACCAGTATCGCGAAAGGAGACGTGTTTTCTCAATCTCACGGACAACGCGATAAACAAACTCCGCCAGCAGGTGCCGGGCTTGGAGAGTCGGCGAGAAGCGGAAAGTTTCATCGAGAACGATTTTCAGGGCGGCAGTTCGTTGTGCAAACTTCGGTCGTGGGACCCGGTGACGCGCAAGGAGAGCATCGTGCCCGATCA
>CAYVDZ010000391.1:0-5590 GCA_964450575.1 uncultured Opitutus sp. | reverse complement strand
CTTCATTGTAGAGGTCTCTTCATCTCAACTACGTCGACGTAGGATTTCGCCGAACGTCTGCGGTCAGACACGGAGGGGCGTAGTCCCGGAGTTGTCTGTAGTGCGCTTGTTCGGCTCCCTTTTTCTGAATTCCATTCTCTCGTTGAATACCTCGAAGCCTAGTTGCTGAAACGCAATCTTTGCGTCTTGGTTAAATCTCCAGACATCGAGTTCGATCCGGGAATATCCTCTCGCAGAAGCTTCGCTTAGCAGACGCAAAATCAAAGAGCGTGCTACGCCGCGACGTCGCCGATCGCTGCGAACCGCAACATGGCTGATATAGCAGACCCGATGAGCGTGCCAAAACCAGCCCTCTTCTCGGTCTACGAACTTGGCATAAGCGTAACCGCAGGGCGTTGGATCTTCCGCAAGTAGCAACAACGCGTCGGAATCTTCGCTCATCTTCTTGAACTCCGCCGCGACTACTTCCGGAAGCGGTTCTTTCGTGAAGAGCGTCGGCTCGGCTATCGCGTGGAGCGACTGCACTGTCGGAAAGAGTTCGACGATTGCCGGTATGTCGCGGGATTCTGCGATGCGAATCGTCATGTCTTTTGCCGAACAGTGTTATTCACCGACACCGGAGTGTCGCAATATCGGAGGAACGACCGAGGGTCGTGCACTATACCAATATTTGTGCTTTTCCTCCATTGGATTCTGAAGCTCAGGGGCTTCGGAAGTTTAAGCAATGTCATTTCTCCTGGATTGTGACAGGATTGAGTTCCCAAATTGCGACACCCAGGCTACTTTTGATGTGCTGTGATTGTATACGTCACTGGGTGTCGCAATAACGGAAAATCGGGAGACGCCGGCCACACTACTACGAATTGGGGTGGTCTGACGTTGGCTTCTGCATTGCAGCGTGTTCGGCAATTTCGGCAACGTCTTTATCGATGGATGACGTCGAACCCGAGTTCCCGAAAAGCGACACCCAACAGCGGAATCTAGTTTCTGATACCGCGTTTCATGGATCGGATACTTAATATCGAGTCTGATGTCGGGTGATCCATTTGAAGGTGGAGGTTTTTTGTCCGGAGGCCACCTCAATGGATCGAGATATGTCGTTGTGGTTTGGGCGACTATCCGGTTGGGGTGGGCGTATAATTGATAATGCTGGATCTACGCAGGGAATTCCAGAACAGGCAGGAATGCCTGTATCACTTTTCGTGCTTCGACCTGGCCTTGGATTTGCCTCGATGCTGAAACTGGTGATCGGTTTAAGGTGGGTGGGTGATGTCGATAGTGCTGGATCTATGCAGGGAATTCCAGAACAGGCAGGAATGCCTGTATCACTTTTCGAGCTTCGATCTGGACGAGAAACCTGGGTTACGGAAGTTCCCAGCGTTCGCCGGCGCGGAGGACGGCGTGGGGTTGTCCGAGCGATCTACATTCGGCGATGAAAGCGGCCGGTGACGCGGTATTAAAAGCAAACATGTCATAATGACACGGCACCACCCAGCGGGCTCCGATCGCATGGGCGAGGCGGGCGGCTTCCGGACCGTTGAGGTTTCCGGCGACCCGACGCTCGGGCGCTCGGCCGTTGATGGGCAGCAGCGCGAGGTCGATCTTGAAGGTTCGCAGCCGCTCTTCCATTCCGGGAAACAACAGGGTGTCGCCGCTATGATAAATGCGATGCGATCCGACGCTGACGACGAAGCCCGCATAGTCCGGGCGTCGTTCTTCATGAGCCGCAGGTACGGCTTCGAGGGTGAACGCGCCCAAGGTGACGCGTTCGCCTTCGGCCAGCGGCGCGAATCGTAGTCGATGGTCTTCGCCGAGCCGTTGGGCGGCGAAGTCGACATTCACTCTAGGCAATACCAGCCGGGCCTGCGGGGAGGCGGAAAAAAGCGGGAGTAACGTTTCGCGATCGAGGTGATCGGTGTGAGTGTGCGTCGAAGTGACAACACTGACTCCATCGAGCCGCGCAGGATCGACCACGCGTGCGGTCAGGCGGACATGGGGTTTATCCGTGGCCGCGTATTTTTGCGTGAGGGAGTCGCTGAGGTAGGGATCAAAGAGCAGGAACTCGCCGCCGTAGCCGACCAGAAACCCGCTTTGTCCGAGCCACCACAGGGTCAGTCGATCCGGCGCACCGTGCGCCCGGACACGTGCGACATCCGCGAGGAAGACGTCGTCCGCCTGGTGTGGAATGATCATGACAGAGAGCGAAGTTGGCCGGTTTCTGGAATTATATACCCAATGCGCTTTTCACACTGCGGACGCCCTCGACCATATTCCGCAGTTTTGGGAGTGCAGCCCAGCGGGCGGTCTGGCTGAGGCCGCAGTCGGGGGCGAAGACGAGACGGTCGGCGGGGGCGTGTTGAAGGCAGAGCCGGACGCGGTCGGCAATGTTCTCCGGGGTTTCGAGATAATAGCTTTTTACGTCAACGATCCCGATGGCGGCGTCCATGCGCCGGGCGATTTGGGCGATAAGTTCGATCTCGGCAAACTCGCGGCTGGCCATTTCGACGTGCATTTCGTCGGCCTTGAAATCGAGGAAGGCGGGAAACATCGGCGCGATCTGGCGCGGTCCGATGGCGTGGCCCTTGTAATTACCAAAGCACAGATGGGTACAGAGGCGGGTGCGACCATAGACCGATTCGACCGTGCGGTTAAAAATGTCTACGAAGCGGCGCGGATCTTCTTTATAGGCGTAACAACTCATCGAAGGCTCATCGACACTGATCTCGCGGCAGCCGGCGGCGACGAGGTCCTCGAGTTCCTTTCGTACGATCGGCAATAACGCTTCGGTTATGGACCAACGATCGGCGTATTGATTGTTCGGGAGGAGGCGTCCGCTCAATGTATACGGTCCGGGCACGCTGGCTTTGAGCATGGGACCGGCGGGCGCGAGACGTTGCAGACGCTTGAATTCCTCGACGACGCCGAGTCCGCGGGGCGCGCGCAGTTCGCCGGTGATGGCGTGCTTGCCGCGTTGATCGTGCGCAGGTGGACCGAACTTCCGCGGGGAGGCGGACTCGAGTTGGATGCCTTCAATATAGCCGTAGAATGATAGATTGAAATCAAGCCGGGTTTGCTCGCCATCGGTGATGACATCGAGGCCCGCGGCGACCTGGTCGTGCACGGCGGCGATGACGGCATCGTTTTGGATTTCGCTGATGTCGGAGCGACCGAAGACCTCGAGGTGCTGACTGGCGAACTCGAGCCACCCGGGAAACGGATAGCTGCCGATAACGGAAGTGCGGAGCGGACACGATTGCATGAGAGCGGTGCGTTGGAGGTGGGCGCGGGGTGTGCGGTTGGGGCGGCGCGTATGGTTTAGGCCCCGACGTTGGCGTAGAGTTTCGCGAGGCGGTGGGCGTGTTCATCGTACGCGGCTTCAAACAGCGCGGTTGCGCGTTCGGAGCCGACCACGGCGGCGGCGCTCAGGACCTTGGGCGGCGAACCGGCGGCAGTGAGGCGGGCGGCGATCTCGGCTTTAAGGGCGTTGACGACGAGGGCTCCGCCGACGGTCGAACCGGGCGCGACGGGCGTGTCGAGGCCGTCGATCTTCACCATCGCATCGCCGACTGGGGCACCGGTATCGAGAATGAGATCGGCGAAGTCCGAGAGTTTGCGTCCGTCGCTGCGGCACGATTTCGAAGCCTCGGCATGGGCGCGACTGATGAGGGCCACGACGCGCACGTTGCGCCGCTGGAACTGTTCGGCCATTTCGATGGGCACGATGTTGGCGCCGCTCGAAGAGATGACGAGGGCGGTGTCACGCGGATCGAGGGCGAAGTTGCGCAGGATCCGCTCGGCGAGGCCCGGAACGTTTTCGAGGAACATGGCCTGGCGCTGGCCGTTGGCGCCGACCACCAGGTTGTGGAACGAGAGCGAGAGTTCGACGATCGGGTTGAAGCCGGGAAACGAGCCATAGCGCGGCCACATTTCCTCGACCATGATCCGGGAGTGTCCGGAACCGAACAGATGTACCATGCGGCCGGCGAGAATGGTCGCGGCGAACCAATCGGCGGCTTGGGCGATCTGCGGCAGTTGGCCGGCGACGGCATCGATGAGGCCGCGAGCGCGGGCGAGATACGTTTCAGCAGGAGTCATGAAGAAAAGAGTGCCGGGCGGCGCCGATCGCGCCGGCCCATTCGCCGAGCATGGCGGGGACAATCGCGACACGGTGTCCGCCGGGCCGCCATTCGATCCGGTCGAGTTCGCGTGCGAGCGGAGTGAAGAGCGCATCGCCCGCTTGCGCGATGCCGCCGCCGAGGACCACGCGTTCCGGATCGAAGAGATTGATACACGAGCCGATCGCGCAGGCCAGCGCGCGCACGGAACGTAGCCAGTGTTCGGTGGCGTTCGCGTCACCGGCGCAGTGAGCCGCGACGAGCGCGGCGGTCGTCGTGAACCGGCCTTGGGTGCGGGCGGCGACGGTGCAATCGCCGATGAGCGTTTCGATGGCGCCGGGCATTCCCGCGATGCTCGGTTCGCCATCCGGGTTCAACGACAGGTGGCCGATGTGACCGGCGCGGCCCATCGCTCCGCGGAGTAAACGGCCGTCGCAGATCACGGCGCCGCCGACGCCGGTGCCAAGCGTGAGCATGACGACATGCGGGTG
Source organism: uncultured Opitutus sp. (assembly GCA_964450575.1). GTDB lineage: Bacteria > Verrucomicrobiota > Verrucomicrobiia > Opitutales > Opitutaceae > ER46. Next base: position 984 of record CAYVDZ010000391.1, on the reverse strand, counting down.
GTCGCGGGCGGAGCCGATCCACGCTTCGCCAAGGAGGGCCGCGTGGGCGTCGTTGAGGACTGGGACGGTTTCCGGGCGGTTCAGCGCGGAGGTCCAATCGAGCCCGACCAGACCGGCAAGTTTGTTGGGGAGGTGCGCGATGCTGCGAGCATCGGCGGCGGCCAATCCGGGGGCACACACGCCGACCGAGACCGGTGGGAAGCCGAGTTTTTTGGCAAAACCATCGAGGCTGGAGCGGGCTTGTTGAATCCACTCGCTGGCGGAGGCGTCCCCGTGGTGGGTGACGCCAGTGAGCTGTTGCAGGCGGGAGCCATCAGGCGTCACCGCGACGGCCTTCAGGTTGGTGCCTCCGATATCGATGCCAGCGAACCACGTCATTGCAAACGGTGTTCAGCGCGTTGACACCAACGCGGAGGAGATTTGGCCCTCGCTTACGGACCAGCCGCCGTCGACGGCGAGAACCTGGCCGGTGATAAAACGGGCGGCGTCCGAGAGGAGAAACACGGCTGCGCCATCGCAATCGTCGGTGCGTCCGATGCGGCCGCCGTCGAGCGGTTGTTTGGTGGCGATGAACTTGAGGATCGTCTCGTCCTGGGCGGCGCGCCGGGCCATCGGCGTTTCGACGAGGGCGGGGGCGAGGGCGTGCTTGGTGGCGAGGCAGTCCCCCTCGACGAGGGAGAACGCGGGGCCGCGCGCGGCGAAACGCTCGCGGAGCATGATGGAGAGGCCACGGTCGATCTCGGCGGCGACGACGCGGCATCCGCGGTCGAGGAGCTCCTCGGTCATGGTGCCGGTGCCTGGGCCGATCTCGAGGACGGTCTCGCCCGGGGACGCGCCCGCGGCGTCGACGAGCTTACGGATCAGGTTGTGGTCGATGAGGAAGTTCTGGCCGAAGGCCTTGCGCGGGGCGAGGCCTCGGGACTCGAGGAGGAGGCGGATCTCGGCGAGGGTCTGCATGGGGTACCGGGCCGGGCGCGTGGTAGC
>CAYVDZ010000390.1:0-5595 GCA_964450575.1 uncultured Opitutus sp. | reverse complement strand
ATCGTTTGCGGCGAATCGAAGATCGCGGTGCGCAGACGGCCGCCGCTGGTGACTTCGGAAGCTTGGTAGCGGTTGGGTGCGGTGCCGCTCACCTCAAAGGCGGACAACTTCACGACCTCGGAGCCGGGTTGGGCGGTAGCGGTGGATTGGGCGAAGGCCGGCAAAACGCCGATCAGCGCAACCGCGAGCGCGGAGGCGAAGACCAGACGTTGCGAGTGACGGGGACGGGCCTGAACGGGCGAGGTGTGGTTTATCGCGGGCATGGGGATGGAGCAGTGATGGCTTGGTTGTTTCAACGGGGCGGGGACGGCGCTTTGACCGGCAAAAAACTGGGGAGTGAAAGTCTAGCTGAAGCTTCGGGGAAAATCTTACTTGTTCCTAAGTATGCCATCGCGACGCGCGCGCAAGAGAGCCTCCAGTTAGCGTTAACTTGATTTGCCGGCACCGCTGTGCTGACCTCCCGAACCATGACCATGCGTGAACTGGCCCGGCGATGCGGCGTCTCCTCCGCTACGGTGTCGCTGGCGCTGCGCAACCATCCGCGCATTTCGAAAACCACGAAGAGCCGCATTCTCCGGCTCGCGCAAAAGCACGGCTACGTGATCGACGGCCGGGTGTCAGAGCTGATGGGGGCGATTCGCATCCACCGTGCCGACGAGCTGAAGGGTTGCCTGGGCCTCATCTCGCTCTATCCGAAGCAGCGCCCGTGGGAAGATCCGGCGCGCAACTATCTCCAGCGGATTCGCGCCGGCCTGAGCGAACGCGCGCAGGAACTCGGCTATCGCATCGAACCGTTCTGGGTGCGCGAGCCGGGCGTGAGCGCCAAGCGGCTCGCCGCCATCATCGAGGCGCGGGGCATCAAGGGGCTGCTTTCGTTGGGTGCCGCGGAACTGGAGGAGGAGATGCCCGCGCCGCTCCAGAAATTTGTCATCGTCACCCAGGGCACCAGCATTCGCACGCGGCTGCACCGCGTCGTCAGCCATTTTTCCCAGGATGCCAACCTCCTGCTCACCACCCTGAAGGAGCGCGGCTATCGGCGACCCGGCGCGTTGTTGCAGCAATATCAGGACGGACGCAACTCACACCAAGTGGCCGGCATTTATCTGTACTTCTCCAAATATATTTTTGACGGACTCGATCTTCCCATTTTCTACGCGACACGCGCGCCGGACCCGGTGCTCTTCGATCAGTGGTTTCGCGCCTACAAACCCGATGTTCTGATCTACAGCGAACAAACTCTCTACGCCACCGCCATCGGCGCCTACCTGGAAAAAAGCGGCCTGCGGGTGCCGCGTGATATCGGGCTGGCCCTGCTCGCCAGCTCCTCCCACCCACCGCACCTCAGCGGCGTGCATCAAGATTTTGAGCAATTCGGCCGGAGTGCAACCGAGATGCTCGTGAGTCACCTGCAACAAGGCCGGCACGGGTCGCCTGCTACGCCGACGGTAATCTCGGTCGAGGGCAACTGGATCGAGGGGGCGACGCTGCGCCCGCAATGATGCGCAAAACAAATTAAGCATCAGTCAAGGAGGACCCCAAAATGTCAGTGCGCCCTTGCACGCCGTGCTGCCGCAGGTCGCGTTTTACTGTCAACCGGGGGTGCTGCGCCCGGAGGCTTCGCCCGCCCGCTTTGCTTGGATCACCCGCGACGTTTCCGCATCGGGGGTCATGGGCCCGATGCCACCGCGGCGACCCGCGAGAAGGGTGAACTCTGGCTGAAACACGGGGCCGACTGGCTGGCGACCGCAATCGTGGTTGCCTACCATTGAAGGCCGCACTCCATCCATAGCGCTGGCTGTCGTGGTTGGAATCAAAGGCGGCGGCACACGCAAACATGCCGGGGCGGACGTTGGTACGTACAGAAAAGGCCCGATCGCCGACGCCTCAATTTGATTCGCGCTTCATGGATGGCCAACGCGAAATCCGATCAGTGCGCGGGTCCGGCGACATGCTGGGTTACCTGGCTGCGCGATTTCGCGCTGCTCACGATCACGGCGAGGCGCAGGTCGCCCAAACCGTCGGACGCGCCCGTGCTTCGAACCCTTACGGATACGTCGCGCCACCTTCTGATTTTCTGCTTCGCCCCGCGTGGCGCGTCCCTTCACCCTTTCGGTTAATCGTGCACGCTGTTCGCCAGAAATTTTTCGCCCGGGTGGTCTTGTTGGCCTTTGCGGGTTTCTGCGCGGTCTGGCTGCTGACGCTCGATCATCGGCAGAAGATTTCGACGAACGTGCTCGATCTGATGCCGGCGGCGGAGCAATCGCCCGAGCTCGGGATCGTGCGTGGGTTTGCCAACAACGTGCAGGCGCGTGTCATGCTATTTGCGATCCGGGACCGCGCCGCGCCGGAGGTTCCGCCCGTTGCGGCCGCGCAGGCGTTCGCCCGGGCGTTGGCGGCTTCGCCGGCGTTTGCGGAGGCCGTGGTGATGGGTGACTCGACGGCGGACGACGCGCTGGGTCGGAAAATATTCGAGCACCGTTTCGAATGGCTGTTGCCGTCATGGTTGGGTGAGCGGGAGCGCGAGTTCGCCCGCACCGGCCAGCCGCCGGAAACGTTCTCCGCCTGGCTGGCTGGCCGCACGGCGGCTGAGCTCGAATCGTTCCTCAGTCGGCCCGAGGCGACCGCGCTCCAGGAGTTGCTGCCGCTCGATCCGCTGCTGCTCGTGCCCGCGTTGGTGGATCGTACCCGGCTGCTCGGGGTCGGGGGTTCGGCTGGAAAAGGGCACGCTTTGGTGTGGGCGCGGATTACGGACTCTCCGTTTGCGGAAGCGGGGCAAGGTCCGGTCTTTGCGGCCATCGATCAAGCGATGAGCAGCCTTAACGCCGGTGCGTCAGGCGGAGGGTTTGAATTGCAGTGGACGGGGGTGAATCGGTTTGCAGCGGCGAGTCGCGCGCGCATCCAAGCGGAGATTGCCTGGCTTAACCTCTTTTCGGTGGCGGCGGTGCTCGGCATTAGCGGCGTCTTTGTCCGACGTATCCATAAACTGCTGCATCTCGTGCCGGTCATCCTGCTATCGATCGCGGGTGCCTGGACGATCTCGACGATGCTCTTCGACCGGCTGCACATCCTCGTGTTCGTGATTGGTTCGCTGCTCAGCGGGGTCGCGATTGATTATGGCTTCTACATTTACATGCAGCTGCCGCGCCGGGCGGACGAACCGTACGCCGAGCGCGTGCGTCGTATTTTAAAACCGCTGCTGGCGAGTTGCCTCACCACGGCGATCGGTTTCTCGATTCTGCTCTTTTCGGAACTGCCGCTGATCCGGCAGATCGGCGCGTTTGTATCCGTGGGCCTGTTATGCGCGCTCGGGACGGCGATCCTTTATTTCGCCCAGTTACCGCAGTCGTGGCTCGAAAGCCGGTCGTTTCCCGGGCTCGATCGCCGGGATGCACCGCCATGGGCCCGCCGGCTGGTGCGAAGCGGACTGGTGGTCATGGGGATAGTGGCGTTGGCGGGTCTGCTGCGCGTGTCGTGGCACGATGACGTGCGCGAACTCGATCAGCCCGCGACGGAATTGCAGGCCAACGATGCCGCGCTCCGCTCGCTCTTTGGCGAATCGCCGCGCCAGGCGGTTTATCTGACGCACGGGCCGACGCTGCCAGAAGCGCGTGAGCGTCTGGACGCGTACTTGAATCATCAATACCGAACAGCGCCGGCGGCCACGACTGCGAGTGCGGGGCTGCTGCTGCCGACGGAAGCGGACTGGCGGGCACTGCCCGCGCGGTTGGAGTCGCTTCCAACCTTTGCCGCGGAGTTCAACGCGGCCCTGGAGCAGCGCGGCTTCACGGCGGAGGCGTTCGCGCCCTTTTTCGCGGCGTGGAATGAAGTCCGCGCCAATCCGCCGACAGGCGATTTTGCGGCGCTGGCTGCGACGGTGGGAGGGGCGCTGACGGGTCCGTTGGCGCTGCTCAGCCACACGACGGAAGCGCCATTTTGGTTTTTGACCATTGTCGATCCGGCGCCGATCACGCCGCCGGCGGCGGACATGTTTACGGTGGGCCTCAACCAGCTGCAGTCGTTGAATGATTTGTTTACGCGTTATCGCTGGTCAGCTCTGCGCTTGAGCCTGGTGGGTCTCGGGTTGTTGATCGTGAGTGTGTTTGTAATCTATCCGCCTCGTTTGGGTTTGCGCATTGCTCTCATTCCGGCCGGGTCCTGTCTGTTTGTCTTCGGCGTGCTGGGGCTGCTTGGACAACCGCTTAATCTTTTTCATCTGCTGGGCGCCTTCCTCGGCGTCTGTCTCTCGCATGACTATGCCATTTTCTCTTCGGAAAACGCGACGTCGGGACTGGCACCGCCGGTAGCCGTGCGCCTCTCGGCGTGCTCCACCGCGGCCTCGTTCGGGGTCCTGGCCGCGAGCGGAATTCCGGTGATTCATGCCATGGGCGTGACGGTGTCGTTGATCGTGTTGACCGCGCTCGCCTTGGTGGAAGTGGAGTCTCTCGTTCGTCGTACCGCATGAGCTCAACCCTGCTCGCGTCCTGGATGGCCACCGTGCGCTCGGCTCCGGCCGCGATGGCGGTGACCGATGTTGCGACGGGATTGAAGCATTCGCGCGCTGACCTCGATTATCGGGCCGAAACGTGGCGCGAGGCTTACGGCGCGGGCCTTGCGGGCAAAACCGTGATGCTGGCTGAGCCGAATGGTGCAGAATGGTTTCGCGTCTTCCTCGGGCTGCTCAAGTCGGATGCGACGGTGGTTCCACTGGATCCCGGTGATCCGCTGACGACACAGCACGAGACCGCCCGCGCGTTGCGCGCCGCCTGGCTGTGGAGTGGAGGAAAGTTGCACGTCGTTGAAGCGGGGGGGCCGCGGCGACGGGATACCCGGCGGCTCATCAAGTTGACCTCAGGATCGACGGGCCGGCCGCGTGCGCTCGCTTTCACGGATGCCCAGATGCTGGCGGATGGGGCGCAGGTCTGTGCGGGGATGGCGATTCGTCCTGATGACGTGAACTTCGGGTTGATTCCCTTTGGTCACTCGTACGGCTTGGGAAATTTGGTGCTGCCGTTGCTGATCCAAGGCACCGCGATCGTGTGTGGTGCGGCCGCGTTGCCTCATGCCATGGCGGACGCGATTGCGGAGTGGCGGCCGACGGTCTTTCCCGCGGTGCCCGCATTGCTGCAGGCGCTGGTGGTTTCGGAGATTGCGGCGGAGCGGCTTGCGTCGCTGCGCACGATCATCTCGGCGGGGGCGCCGCTCTCGCCGGACGTCGCGACGGCGTTTCGCGCCAAGTTCGGCCGCCCGATTCACAGTTTCTACGGTTCGAGTGAGACGGGCGGCATCACCTATGATCGCACCGGCGAGGCCGCGTTGACGGGTCGAAGTGTCGGCCCGCCGCTTCCGGGCGTGCGCCTTGTATTCGGAAAACGAGGACGGTTTACGGTGGAGAGTGCCGCCGTCTTCACCTTGGGCAACCGGCGTCGGGGCGAAGGCGGCTGGGGCGCGTACCAACCCGCGGATATCGCGGGGCTGACGTCCGGCGGCGAACTGGTCTTGTGCGGGCGCGCGGGGCGCTTCGTGAAAATCGCCGGACGTCGCCTCAATCTCGCGGAAGTGGAGCGCGCGTTGAAATCTCTTCCCGGCGTGCGGGAC
>CAYVDZ010000389.1:0-5606 GCA_964450575.1 uncultured Opitutus sp. | reverse complement strand
CGCCCGGCATGTCGAAGATTTCGTCCTGCTCGACGTGGGGATAACTGATTTTCTCGATGTACGCCGAGTCGCCTTTGACGAGCAACAGCGAGTTCTGCGTGTTGATGTCCGTGACGAGCAGCGCGGCGAACGCGAGGCGCTCTTCATCGCGCAAATCCTCGACCGCGGCAGCGATGGGTTTGGCGTGTTGCCAGAAGTTTCCGAAACCGAGTTCTTCGACCTGGGAAACGGCATAGCGAATGCCTTCCTCCTCGTAGATCTTGAAGTCGGAGCGCACGACCTTCTCCGGGGGATTGGCGAGGATGACAGACCCCGAGTTGAAGATCTCGTCGGCGAGTTCCTTGGAGTTCACCCCCGCGATCTGCGAGAGCCATGCCAGAATGATGGCGTCTTTCCCGGTGGCGGTGGGACCGTTGAGATGGAGCGTGTCGGCGATCAATCCGGACATCATGATGCCGGCGATTTCCGGGGATGGTTGGAGGCCCTCGCGTCGAAACAAATCCGCAATGATCGTGCAGGTCGAGCCAACGGGTTCATTGATGAACAGAATGGGCTGCGGCGTGTGCAATGAGCCGAGCCGGTGGTGATCGATCACCTCGGTAATCGTGACTTCCTCCGCTCCTGGGACGGCTTGGGAGAGCTCGTTGTGGTCCACGAGGACGAGGCGGGTTTGAACCGGCTTGAAAATATCGCTCTTCGTGAGGATTCCGATGAGGGCGCCATCGTCGCTGGTGACCATGACGGCATGGTTGGTCACGGAAAACTTCTTGCGGACATCCGCGATGCGCTCGTCGGGACCGACCACCACGAACTCGCGTTGAACGATCCGCTCGATGCTTGAGGCGGTGCGAACAACCCAGGCGGTGGTGGCGGAGTCATAGGGGCTCACGATCACGCTGACGTTCTTTTCCCGGGCGAGCGCGACGATCTCGTCGTCAGGATCAAGATTGCTGGTGATGACCAAGGCCCGAATGCCGAGCTCGATCGAGCGGCGCTGGACGTCGTTGCGATCGCCCACGATGATAATCGATTGGCTGGCTGGGATCCGTTCCCGCTCGGAGATGCTCCAGAATGACCTAATGTCCATTGTGCCGAGTCGAACGAAGAGATCCTCGGTGTTTTCTTCTTGAACGAGATTGAGGGAACGGCCCTTGAGCGCTCGCACGATACTGGCGAGCGAGGTGTGAACCTGACGCATCAAGCGTGGTTCGCTGACCCGGGGAATGAAGACACCGCCCAGATGGGCGAGGGAGACGGTGCCGACCGGTTTGCGGCGGGTATTGGTCACGGGGACCACGCGGATGTGATAACGGTCGATGATTTCCAGCGCTTCCGCGCACGTGGCGGTTTCGGCCAGCGAGATGACATCGGCGGTCATCAAGGCATGAACGCGCGGGGACACGTCGGAAAGGTAATGAGGCAGGGGTTGCCGAAAACGCGCCAGGATGGTATCGATACGGGCGTTGGAATTGCCGCAGCGGGCGGCGACGTAGCCGCGTTCGCCACGCGCTTCCTTGAAAGCGGCATAGCCGATCGCTGAGCAGATGGCGTCGGCGTCAGGATTCTTGTGACCGACCACATAGATCGGCTGGGTCGAAGCGGGGGAGGGCGCGGCGGTGGGTGGAAGCGAGGATACGGGCGGCATCATGGACGGACGGGCGAACATGGACAACGGGTTTGGCTGGTGGAAGCGGGAAATAAAAAGCCCGGCCGCGTTTCGGGGCCGGGCAATCAATAAATCGAGGTGGGGTTGAGTGTCAGGGCCCACGAACGGCCAGTGCACCGGCACCGGTGCCGAGCATCCCGGCGGCTCCGGAGGCGGGAGCGATTCCGTAGATGCGGGCGCTGTTGGCGGCCGTGGTGGCGTTGAAGGGAATGGCCTGACGAATGTTCTGGGGGCGGGCCTGGCTGGTGCTGGTCGGATTATTGGAGTAAAAAGGCGAATTTGCGCCCTGCACATTGGGATACCAGGCGATATTACCGCCGAGGAAAGCGATGAATCCACCGGTGGATTTGTAGACGCCACTGGTTGCGCTCCACGTGCCGTTGGCTTGAAGACCCCGGGTGTATACCACCGGAGTGGTGGCAGCGTCGCTCATCTTGACACCGCCGACGAACTCCCAGGAAGGAGAGCGGCGATTAATGAAGCTGGTATGGAGCTGATTCCGGGCAATACTGGGCGTAATGATGAACTGGAGGGCGACCGCCTCGTTGAAGGCGGGATCATTTTTTGCGAAGTAGAACGACGGATCCGTGAGAATATTATTCTTGGCGAGAATTCCCGGCCAGCGCCACGCGGGTTGAGGCGCTTGGAGCACGGCATTGGTGATCGTTTGCGGATTAGGCAGGCGATCCTGGTTATCGCCGGCGTAGATTTGCGCGGCTTTAAGGATCTCGCGCAGCTTGTTGGAATCGACGGCGCGTTCGGCCTTTTCGCGGACGGTGCCCATGGTAGGGATCACGATTGCTGCGAGGATACCGATGATCGCGATCACGGTAAGCAATTCAATGAGGGTAAATCCCCGCGTGCGATGAGCAGCGGGAGCATCCGGCCCGAGACGCGCGGGGCGACGAGGAAGGATTGGCATATAAAAATAAGTGGGAATGGGGGGGGGAATCGCCTGACATCCCGACAGTTCCTCTGAAAAAATTAGAGCACAAGCAGAAACTCCACTAGAAATGAGGGTAGTGTCGCTCGATTTGAAGGGTGAGGACGATCCCGGCCGGAGGGAGCGTCCGCTGGACTGGTGACTAAAAGCGAGCGCTGCGGGTTTTCGTGCTGTCGCGGACTCGACAATACTTTTCCGAAGGACCTACGCTCTGCCTCCCATGAAGATTTACCTCGATGGCAAGTTCGTCGACAGCAGCGAAGCGAAGATTTCCGTGTTTGATCACGGACTGCTCTACGGGGATGGCGTATTCGAAGGCATCCGCCTCTACGGTGGGAATATATTCCGACTGGATGAACATCTCGAGCGCCTGGAATATTCCGCAAAGGCAATCATGTTGCAGCTGCCCGGGACTCGGGCCGAGATTGCGGAGATCACCTGTGAGACGTGCCGACAAAATGAGCTGAACGACGCCTACATTCGGCTGGTCGTTACCCGCGGGGTGGGAGATTTGGGGCTGGCGCCGTGGCTTTGCCCGAAGCCGTCGATGTTTATCATCACGAGTAAGATTTCACTCTATCCCAAGGAATATTATGAGAACGGCCTCGCGATTGTGACGGTGCCGACTCGTCGGATCAACGCCGCAGCGGTCCCTCCCACCATCAAGTCGCTCAATTACCTCAACAATATTTTGGGGAAGATCGAGGCGAAACAGTTCGGCGCGATGGAGGCGATCATGTTGAACGATCAGGGATATGTGGCGGAGTGCACCGCGGACAATGTGTTCATCGTTCACAAAGGTGAGATTATCACGCCATCCGCGTCGCAAGGGGCACTGAAAGGGATCACGCGGTCCGCCATTTTCGATATCGCGAAGGATTTGGGGTTGCCGATTCGCGAGGCGAACATGACTCGATACGATATCTGGTGCGCCGATGAGTGTTTCCTGACCGGTTCTGGTGCGGAGGTGATTCCCACGGTAAAGCTGGATGGCCGCGAGATCGGTACCGGCAAGCCCGGACCCATTACACAGCGGGTGTTGACTGCATTCCGGTCCCGCGTGCTGATCGAAGGCACTCGGATTTGAGCACAGTCCCGACCGGTAGAAACGCTCCTGACATTCACCGCCTCTCAAGTTTTTCCCCAGCGTCACGATTGCACCGTTGGCGCATGGCGCCGCGCCTAATTGGCGCGGCGCTCAATCCCGCTCGCCCGCACTTGCCAGTGTGGGCGAGTGTGGCATGTTCCGTGCAGAACCCTTTTTCGATTCCATGGCCAATCCGCTCAAATGCGACCTCTGCTCCAAGCCTGCGACGGTCCACCTCACGCAAATTGTGAACAACAAAGTTCACAAGGTGGACCTGTGTGAGGCATGTGCGCAGGCCAAGGGTGTCACCGATCCGAGTGGATTCTCGTTGGCCGACCTGCTCCTAAAAGCATCGCTGAACCCCGAGCCTACGGCGGGTGGAATGCGTTGCGAGCGCTGCGGTTTCACTCAGCTCGATTTCAAGAAGCATGGCCGCTTTGGTTGCCCCGTGTGCTACGAGACCTTCCGCGGGATCGTTGAGCCGATGCTGGAAAACATGCACAACGGCACAGCGCATGCCGGTAAAATTCCGCACCGCGCTTTGGAACGTAAGACCCTTTATGATCGTCTGACTAAGCTGGAGCTGGACCTCACGGACGCGATCAAGTCCGAGCGCTACGAAGACGCCGCCCGAACCCGAGATGAAATCAACCAAGTCAAACAAGCCTTCAGCCAAAACGCCGCGCGCTAAGGCCATGACGATTTCATCGCTCATCGACACGCCCTCCGAGCTGACCGATTCGGCCAGCAACAAGACGGCGATCGTCTTGATGACGCGGGTCCGTCTGGCGCGTAATCTCGCGGGCTATTCCTTTCCGGGATGGGCGAAGCCCGCCCAGCGGGACGAAATCCTCTCGGCCTGCCGTGCAGCCGTGTCCGCCACGCCGCAAATGAAGCGCTCATTGAACGTCTCCATTGGCGAACTGAGCGATCTCGAACGCCAGATCCTCGTGGAGCGTCACCTGATCAGCCGCGAATTGAGCGGGATGAAAGGCGGAGCCGGAGTCATCATCAGTAAGGACCAGGCGTTCTCCGTGATGATGAACGAGGAGGACCACCTCCGGATTCAGGTTTTACGGGCCGGTTTCAATCTCAAGAAGGCGTGGAATACGATCACCGATCTCGACTCGGCGCTCGAGGAGCACCTCGATTTTGCGTTCTCGCCCACCTTGGGTTATCTGACGGCTTGCCCGACAAATCTGGGCACCGGGATGCGGGCTTCGGCGATGATGCATCTGCCGGCGCTGGTGATTTCCAGCCAGATGGAAAAGGTCGTACGCGCCGTGAACCAACTGGGGATGGTGGTTCGTGGTCTGTTTGGAGAAGGTTCGGACGCCAGTGGCTCCATCTTCCAGATTTCCAACCAGACTACCCTCGGCGAATCGGAGGAAGAGATCATCAAGCGACTGAGCTCGGTTCTCCAATCGATCGTTGAGCACGAACTCAATGCCCGGGAAAAGCTGCTTGAGGCCGATGCCGGCAAGCTGCTCGACAAAATCGGACGGGCCTTCGGCATCCTCCAGAATAGCCATCTGCTGAGCTCCAGTGAGGCCATGAATCTGCTTTCGCTCATTCGTCTCGGGGTCGACCTTTCGACCTTCCCCGACTCGAACCGATGCGTCATCGACCGCCTTTTTATTGAGGCCCAGCCCGGTCATCTGCAGCACGCGCAAAAGGGCGAATTCGAGCCCGGTCAGCGTGACGTGCTTCGCGCGGCCCGACTGCGCTCGGAGTTTGCGAATTTTCCGCGGCCGGACTTTAATTTCAACAACGACTCCAAGAACTAACAGCTTCAACCCCTTTATCGTAATGTCCCAAGAACCCATGAACAATTTCACGCCACGCGCTCAGCAAGTGCTCGCGCTGGCTCGCAAGGAGGCCGACCGCTTCCATCACAATTACGTCGGTAC
>CAYVDZ010000388.1:0-5609 GCA_964450575.1 uncultured Opitutus sp. | reverse complement strand
CACCCGGTGGCGAGGCGTGCCGCGCGGCGGTCGAAACGACGCGACGGCTTCGCGCGCTCGTGAACGAGGTCGGCACGGTCTTGCGCGAGGAGAGCGGAGTGGCGGCGGAGTACGCGGTTCCGGTCGCCGAACTCGTCCAAGATATTAGAATACGAGCGCTCCCGGTGGCCGAGCCGGCGGGCGTGACGTTGACCGCGTTCGCCGACCCGAACCTGGAGATCAAGGCGCGCACGGCCAATCTCGTCGGGCTCGTTCTCGCCAACCTGATTACGAATGCGATTGAAGCCTCAGCATCGGGAGCAACGGTGGCGCTCGAAGCGCGCCGGGTCGGGGATAACGCTGAGTTCATGGTGCGCGACGCCGGTGCCGGGTTGCCGCAAGCAGTGCAGGATGCCTTGTTTCGGCCCGTGCGGAGTCAGAAACGGGCCGGTGGGGGAGTGGGATTGGCGATCAGTCATCGGCTGGCAAAACACGCGGGTGGGGAACTTTCCCTCGTGCGCAGCAGTCCGGAAGGCACCTTGTTCCGACTCGTCGTTCCCGCGGTGAACGTGGCGTAAAGCCGCGGTAAACTTGGGTGGGACGGATTGCCTCCGGTGAACCAACTGCATTGAACGGTATCTTCCTTCTCGTGACGTTTTTCTTCGCCTCCCCAATTACCCGTCGTGTCTCTTCGCGCACCGCGACTTTCCTCGCGCTCCTCCTTTCCACCGGAGCCACCCTGCTCGGTCAGGCGGATGGGGCGCAACGCTGGCCTTTTGCAACGCTCTCCACCAGTACTACCGGCAATATTCTTTCATCGCCGGCCGCCGGCCCCGACGGGCGAATCTATATAGGTGTGCAGGTGGGCGCGGCGGCGAGTGCGGCGCCCTCGGGGCGACTCTATGCGGTGCAGTCGAACGGAACGGGCATTTTGTTGTTCACGGCCCCCGACTGGATCGATTCGACCCCGGCGATTGCGGATGATGGCACGATCTATGTCGGTTGCTGGAACGGGGTTCTTTATGCGATGCGCCCTGACGGCACCAAACGGTGGGAGCTCAAGCTTGGGCCCTTTATTGCATCCTCACCAGCCATTGGCGCGGACGGAACGATCTATGTCGGCGCCGGCAGCGACGTGTGCGCAGTGAGTCCGGAAGGTGTGCTCAAGTGGAGTTTTCCGGCGATCGATTGGATTGATTCGTCTCCGGCCGTTGCTCCCGACGGAACGATCGTGGTGGGATCGTGGGACGCAAATGTGTACGCGCTGAATCCGGACGGTACCGAAAAATGGCGGTTCGCCACCGGGGACAATGCATCCAGCTCGCCGGCGATCGCGGCGGACGGGACCATCTATATCGGGTCGCGGGATCTAAAGATATACGCTCTCTCGGCGGCGGGGGGATTAAAATGGAGTTTTGATACCGGAGATACGGTGGATGCGTCTCCCGTGATTGGGGCGGATGGCACAGTGTACGTGGCGTCGACCGGTGGGAGGATGTTCGCCCTCAATCGGACGGGCGGTGAGGTCTGGCGTTACCCGCGCGCGGACCAGCCGGCGTTGAACGCGATTTACTCCAGTGCCGCTGTGAGGGCGGACGGCTCGATCGTTTTCGGCTCCAGCAACGACGCGCTCTATGCCCTGCGCGCGGATGGCACGCTGCTGTGGCGTACACCCATGGGTGATTGGAGCGATTCATCGCCCCTGGTGACCAGCGACTCGATCTATATTGGAGCCTCCGACAAGCGTCTGTATGCGTTCGTCAATAATCACGGGGTAGTGGCGACGGACTGGCCGCAGTTTCGGCGTGATCCCCGACGCCAAGCCTGGACACCGATCGGGGCCACGAGCGGGACGAGTGGGCGTCTGGTAAATTTATCGGTGCGCACCTTTGCCGGTTCTAATGATAACACGCTTATTGTTGGCTTCTTCGTTGGCGGCAGCGGCACGCGCTCGCTCCTTGTACGCGGGGTGGGGCCGACGTTGACGGCCTTTGGGGTGAGCGGGCAGCTCGCGGATCCGCAGATCACGATGTATTCAGGGAACGCGCTGCCCGCCTCGAATGACAACTGGAGTGCGTCCCTGAACGCCGGGGCGATTGCCAGTACCGCAGCTGCGGTCGGCGGCTTTCCGCTGCCGGTGAACAGTCTCGATGCCGCGTTGTTTGATTCATTTTCAACCGGGCTTTATACGGTCCATGTGAGTGGGGCAAACGGTGCGACCGGGACGGCGTTAATGGAGGTGTATGATGCCGGGGGTAGCAGTGGCGCTCGCTTGGTGAATGTCTCGGCGCGCAGTACGGTGTCGGCTGGAGATGGCGTATTGATTGCAGGATTCGTGGTAAGCGACCGCACGCGGGCGATGCTCGTGCGAGGCATCGGACCCTCGCTGACTGGTTTTGGAGTCACGGGTGCGCTGGCGAATCCGCAGCTGCGGATTTTTAAGGGAAGTCAGGTGATTGCGGAAAATGACGACTGGAGTGTGGCCAGTGGGGCCATCGCGGTCGCAGACGCTGCCCAGAGCGTACAGGCCTTTCCGTTATCCACTGGCAGCCGTGACGCGGCGCTCCTGCTGACGTTGGCCCCGGGTGCCTATACGGTGCAGGTCTCCGGGGTTGGCGGCACGGCGGGCGCCGCGCTGATCGAAGTGTACGAAGTGCCTTGAGGCGTGCGCAATCGGCGCTCCCGGCGTTGACGTCCTAGCTCGAATCCGGGAAGAGCTCGCGGATCCTGGCCATTCGGAAGTCGAATATTTCAGCGAGCTGGCGTCGGAGCCAGAGTGCCTCGATCAGGCCGCCGAGGAAGGCGTAGCCGACGTCGTAGGTGATGCGATCCGTCATGAGTAAACCGCGACGATTCGCAACCGATTCGAAATGGTGCTCGTGGTGCCAGAGTCGATACGGCCCAAGTCGCTGTTCATCGACGAAGAATTCACCGTTACGCACGTGCGTAATCTCGGTCAACCAACGGGTCCAGACGCCGGGTAGAATCCCAATGCGGTACTCGATCATCTGCCCCGGATACATCCGGGCGGCAACGTCTCCGAGAATGCGAAACCGCAGACTTTCGGGTGTGAGCGCGTTAAGATTTTGCGGCGTCGCAAAGTAATTCCAAATGCGCTCCGGATCTCCGGGAACGAATTGCGGACGTTGGAAGGTGCGGATCATGCGGGAATGGAACGTATCAGAACCGCCGGCGGACGCGTCGAGCGTTGTCACTTATTGCGTGACACTTTCTTTGAACTCCGGGGGAGCCTTTCGGGCCGGTCGCGGGTGATCCAAGGATTACAGGACGCGTTCGGCCCGGGTTGGAACCGGCTGTTTACGCAGGCCGGGGGGCGCGGACTTTTTGGGTGGTGATGATGGCGACCGCGGCGAGGATGATGGCGGAAGCGACCAAGGTGCGAGTGGTGATCGGTTCGTCGAGGATCAGCCAACCGAGAAAAACGGCCACGATAGGGTTAACGTATGCGTAGGTGGAGACGCGCGCGGGGGTGCTGTGTTTCATCAACCAGACGAACGTCGAGAACCCGATCAACGAGCCGATGCCCACCAGGTACGCGAACGCACCCCACGATCGGTCGGATACCGTGCTGAGATTCAGTTGGGCGAGGTCGCCGTGCCACCATGCGACGATGAAAAGCGCCGCGCCACCGCCGAGCATCTGGAGGGAAGCCGAGATGAACGGCTCCGCGCCGTGGCGGGAATGGCGTGAGTAGATTGAGCCCAGCGACCAGGAAACACTGGCCACGAGAATTGCCACGACTCCGGCTGGATTGATTCCGCCGCCGGCGCTGCTTTCCCACGGGGCCGCGAGCCAGGTGACACCCGCAAAACCCAGGAGCAGCGCGCCCATCGTGACAAGCGTGGGCCGCGTGCCGCCGGGCCACGCCCATTCCGTAACGACGATAAAGAGTGGCCCGCCGCCGATCAGGAGCGCGGTGATTCCCGTGGGGACGGATTGTTGCGCCCAGACGACGAGTCCGTTTCCGCCCAGCAGGAGGAACAGGCCGATAATAATATTGGCTTTCCACTGGCGCGCGGTGGGCCAGGCGGCACCGCGTAACCGGAGCAAGGTGAAAAGTATCCCGCCGGCTAAGAGGAAACGACCGGAAGCCATGAGAAACATCGGCATCGTGTCCATCGCCAGGCGAATGCCCAGATAGGTGCTGCCCCAAATCAGATAGATGGCGGCAAAAGCGAGCACCAAGGCGGAGCGCGCAGGAGGGCGTTCGGACGTGCTCACCGGAGTTATATTAGGCGGTCGGGGAGGAGAGGAATCAAAGCGAATGTCCGGGATGCGCGCGTGACCGGTCCGAGCAAAGCCCCCGGCTGGCTGTCGCCCTTCGGGATCGGAAACCGGTGTGCTCATCGCGGTGCATACTCCATATAGCGCGCTGTCGCGGTTGCTGCCTCGGCGCCACACAGTCGTCGCACCACCTGCAGCGAGCAGTCGATACCCGCAGAAATGCCAGCGGCGGTAAGAATGGACCCGTTGTCCACGAAACGCTCATTTTCCACCACCTCCGCGCCGGGCGCGAGTTCGCGGAGGAGACCGAGGCATTCGTGATGAGTGGTCGCTTTGAGTCCCTCGAGCAGCCCGAGTTGGGCGAGGACCAACGCACCCGTGCAAACGGACATTGTCAGCTCCGCGGCGCGCACACGAATGCGGATCCATTCCAACAATGCGGGTTTGCGCAATAAGGCCCGGGTGCCGAATCCGCCGGGAATGATTAAAACGTGCGGCGGCGGACACTGCTCCAAGGTAAAATGTGGCACCACCTTGAGCCCATTTCGGGCGCGCACGGTTCCCGCGCCGTCGGCTACGGTAAAAACGTTGAACGTATCATGGCCACGCAGTTCGTCAGTGACGGCGAAGACTTCGTAGGGCCCGGCGAAATCGAGGACCTCGACCTCATCGAAGAGGAGGATGGCGACGTTTTTCTTCATGATATAACGATGGTTGCTATTATTACAGCAGTCTCAGGTGGAGGGTGCTTTTAAGCGCGAGCTCCAGCTATTCTAGAGGTGCTTGCGCGCGAGATCGCCGAGCGTGCAGAGGGCGGATTCGATGGCGGGCGTCCAGGGTACGCCGCAGTTCATCCGGAGGGAATTGCGGTAACGGTCCTTGACCGAGAAAAGGGCGCCGGGGGCCGTGGTGATGTGATGCTTGAGCGCTTCCCGATAAAGGCGCAGGGTGTCCACGCCGGGAGGCATTTCCACCCAGAGAACGAATCCGCCCTCGGGCCGGCTGAGGCGGGTGCCTTCCGGGAAATGCCGCATTATCGCCTGTGAGAACAAGTGCAGCTGGTGATGATACGCGCGCCGGATGGAACGTAGGTGGTGATCGTAGCCGCCGTTGCGCAGAAAGTCCGACACCGTTTTCTGCAGTACGACTGGCGTGCCCAGCGTATTCGTAAACTTGAGACGCCGAACCCGTTCGAGGTAGCGGCCGGGTGCGCACCATCCCACGCGGAGGGACGGTGCGAGGGTTTTGCCGAAGGAGCTGCAGAGGATGACGCGTCCGTCGGTGTCCCAGGCTTTGAGCGGTTTGGGCCGCCGGTCGCCAAAGTGGAGATCGCCGTAGACATCGTCCTCGATCGCGGGCACGTCGAACTCCGCCAGGATCTGATA
>CAYVDZ010000387.1:0-5615 GCA_964450575.1 uncultured Opitutus sp. | reverse complement strand
AGGAGGGCAATCAGAGGCGAAACGCTGGTCCGTTGGCACGCGGTGCCAGCGTTTCAGGGAGCGAGCGTGGCTCTCGCGAGGGGCGGTTCAGGACCGTCGTGCGCTGGTCACTTGCCGTCGTTCCAGAGGATGTGCGTGCCGCTCTTGCCGGCGACCACCACGTCTTTCCAGCCGTTGCCGTCGAGATCGGCGAGGCGGATCTGCAGGCCGATGCCCGGGCCATTTTCGGCAATCAGGTGTTTGCTGAACATCCGCGTCGTGGGGTTCCACTTGTAGTAATACACACAACCGGGCTCGTTATCGCCCGGGTCATTGCCGCTGTGCGCCCGCACGCGCCGGCCCGTGATCAGCTCGGGCTGGCCGTCATTGTCAATGTCTTCCCAGACGAGGCAGTGGTTCTGGGACACTTTGTCGTCGATCAGATTATGACGCCAGTTGGTGCTGCCGTCCTTGTTGTCGTCGCGACGCTCCTCCCAATAGAGGCCATAGTTGTGACCGTGGCCCCAGATGATGTCGTTGCGGCCGTCGCCGGTGAGATCCACGACGATCATCGGGGTGCTCGCATGGCGGAAGGTCCAGTCGGCGTGCCGGATCCACGGCTTCGAAGCGGCCCCTTCCGACGGGCGCTCGTACCAGCCGTTTCCATACAGAATATCTTCGCGGCCATCGTGGTTGATGTCGCCGAAGCCGATGCCGTGGCCGTTCACAAACGGACCGCCGGCCTGGATCATCCAGGGTTTCAGGACGGGCTCATTCTTTTCGTTTTTGCCGAAACGGTAAGCCATCATGGCATTGGCCGGGCCATAGGAATTAACCACATACTCGGGAACGCCGTCCCCATTGAGGTCATGCAGCGCAGTCCATTCATTTTGCGCGAGCTGGGTGTCGACGAGCACGTGTTGCCGCCAGAGGGTGCCCTGATTGAGGCCGGCGGTGCCGGGATTCTCATACCAGTAAACCTTGGTGTCCATGAACGCGCCGGTGACGACATCGGGGAAGCCATCGCCGTTCACATCGAACGCGTGTTCGCCGCAGTTGGTCATATAGTCTTTCCCAAACGGCTCGAGCTTGCGCAGCTGACGCTTGGTCTTGAAGTCGGGGCCAGCGTACCAGAACTCGCCGGCGCTGATATCGAGTTTGCCGTCGCGATTAAAGTCGGCGACCGCGGTACCCTCGTTGTTATCAAGGTGCAACTGCTGCACGCGGAACTTCATCGCCGGAGCGGCGGCGGCTTTCTTGGCTGCCTTGGGAGCAGATTTTTGAGGAGTGGCGGCAAGCATCGTCGCCGGGACGATGAAAGCGAGGAGCAGGGCGGCATGCAGCGCCTGCCGGGGGAAGGTTCGTTTCATAGGGGAGAGAACGAGCATGAGCGAAGAGCGGGAGCGTGTCACGCCAGCTTCGTTGGCCTTGACGAGAGAAGCATCGTGTTCGGCGGGTTGGTAGCGTCCGATTGTCGAAGGGGTTTGTCCCGGTCGGCCCGATCAGTTTTGACTGCAAATTTCGACTCGGTGGTTGGGGAGGTCCGGGCGCCATCTGAGATCCACAATTTCAATTCCGAGATTTGAAACGCTCGCGTGCCGCCGGTTCTTCCCCTTGATTCCCGGGAATGAAACCCCTTCGATTTCTCTCCCGTCTCGGTTTTTTAGTCGCGGCCGTCAGTGTCCTGTCCACGGCCTTCGCGGCTTCTGGCAACTGGATCTCGCTGTTTGACGGCAAAACTCTCAACGGTTGGCGCAATCCGTACACGTGGGGTGAGACCAAGGTTGTCGGACAGGAAATTCATCTGATCGGTGATAAGAAATTCTTCCTCGTGACCGAGAAGACCTACGGTGACTTCGTTTTCGAGGTCGACATCCTGCTTCCCGAGGGGAAAGCCAACAGCGGCGTGATGTTCCGCGCCCACGTCCAGCCGAATAAGGTTTTTGGATACCAAGCCGAGGTGGACGGCGATCTGGCGCGCGGCTGGTCCGGCGGGCTCTATGATGAAGGTCGTCGGATGTGGTTCGCGAGTCCGATCCGGGATAATCCCGCCAGCGTAAAGGCATTTCGTGACCGGGCCGGGAGTGCCTTCAAGCGTAACGATTGGAATACCTTTCGCATCACCTGCCAGGGCAAACGCCTCAAAATCGAAGTCAACGGAGTGACGACCACGGACATCGAGGACGACATGGACGCCCGCGGCGTCATTGGTCTTCAGCATCACGGTGAAAAAGGACAGACCTATAAATTCCGTAACGCCCGCATCAAGGAGCTCTAAATTCTATCGAGCGCCATCGGGCAGACCGCGAAATCCGGCACTATAAACAGCCGGCGTTTGTTATATAAAAACGTCCTACTCGTTGGTTCCATCGTGGAAGCCACCGTCCGGATGGTCTGTCGGGGTCCCGCCGTTTTCACCGGCGCTGCGGTCGCGGGGCGGACCAGAACTCTGTCGCAGATGTGACATGGTTTTGGTCGCGCCGGAGGCGATTGAGGTCAGGTTGCGTTGGTGGCGCGAGTCCCGGGGGTCGCTTGAACCTTAAGCTTCAAGCTGGGTCGCCGGCGATGAGGCCTTCCGGGCCGGTCAACATGCTTCGGTCAAGGTTCAGGTGACAGCGGCACTTGAAGGAGGTGGACGGTGCGAGTTGCCGGGGAGCGGTTGGGCGCGGCACTGAATCCTTCCCAGCCCGTTTTTGCGACCAAGGTGGGCACACTGTCCATTAACGTGATTAAACCGATGTCTTGAATTTCGGGCAGTCCGGTCGCGAGGATAGCAACGTTTGCGACTGACCGGAGATCCGGCGCGAGCGTGAGGTGGAGGACGCGCTGCGGGTCGGTGCCGTTCTGGGTTACGACGATGCCGCCTGGCACCGCGACCATGCCGTCGATTCCGATCAGAGTGGTGTTTTTCGGGGTTGGGATCGCCTGAATCTTCCGGCCATCGAGGTCGATGGTGAAAAGTCCGTTGGTATAGTCGGCCACGATCAGGGTGCGGCGTTCAAGAACGAGTCCTTGGAGGGAACCGAAGAGAGGTGAGTCAGCGACGATTTCAAACTCTTCCGCTCCCGGCGACAGTTGCCAGACGAGGGGCGAAATGCTGTCGGTCGCGTACACGGTGCCATCCGGAGCGATCACCAGATCGCTGAGGCCGTGCTCGCGGCCATCGAGCGGAAGATGCACGACGCGGCGCAGTTCGCTGGTGGCCAGATCGAATTCGGCGAGGGCCGCGCGTCCTTCGAGTTCCTCATTGAACCCCGTCATCTCGGGCACGGCGGTGGTGGTGGCCCAGAGCACGTTCCGGGTTTCGTCGAGCGCGAGGCCGAATACCCCGAATAACTCCTCGTCATCTGCACTGAAACGCGTGATGCGGCCGTCCTGACCACGGCGCCAGATGCAGCGAAGATGGACATCGCCAAGAAACAGGTCGCCGGTGCGGGATCGAAAGGCGATGCCTTCGATGATCCCGGAGCGGCCGGGTAATTCAGCGAACACCAGCGCTTGACCCCGAGGCGCTCGGTTGTCGGCGAAGCGCTGCTGAACTCGCCGAAATTCAGGGGAGCCCTGCAGGGTGGCAAAGTCGGCGTCGTGTTCGATCGCAGTCGCGAGGCCGAGAGCGGCAATCTGATTCAAAGCGGCGAGTGCTCCGTTATCGTCGCCGGCGAGTGTGGACACCGCCGCCAGCATCCGCAGATAACGCGGTGAGTCAGGTCGAAGGTCGAGAGCGGCGCGAATGGCGGACTTCGCGGCGGCGTAATCCTTTTGGGCGGACGCGGCCTCTGCTTCGAGTCGATGTTCGCGGTGTGGTTGCGCGACAGCGCTCCGTGGACCGCAGACGAGCGTGACCACCGTCGTGAAAAGAAACAAACGAGGGCAACGCATAGAGGAGTGACGATACCCACGAGTGAACGAGGCGCCAGCGCGGTGCCGGATACTCTCCGCCGGTCGTCGATTCCCGAAGCGGGATTCGGCGTGAATGCAGGCCTTGCTCAGCCGTAAGAAACGAAAGAGAACGAGAATCTGTCCCGGAACTGCCGAATTCACCGGGCAGCCTGAATAACCTCCGGCTTTCGGTTGTGTGGACCTCGCCCGCGGCCCCCGCGCTTACTCGTAACGGAGGGCGTCGATCGGGTCGAGCTGGGCGGCTTTATAGGCCGGATAGAAGCCGGAGACGATACCTACCACCGCACTGCCCGCGACAGAAATGCCAATCCACAAGGTCGGAACGACCACGGGCCAGCCGTTGTAACTCGATAACAGCTGCGATCCCCCGATGCCGACAGCGACTCCAATAATTCCGCCCAATGAGCTGAGGAGAATCGCCTCGATCAAGAATTGGGTGAGTACGTCGCGTCCGTGGGCTCCGATCGCGAGGCGAATGCCAATCTCGCGGGTGCGCTCGGTGACGGAGACAAGCATGATATTCATGATGCCGATGCCGCCGACGATAAGGGATACGCCGGCGATCCCGGCGAGAAGGCCTGTCATGGTTTTGTTGGCTTGGGTCGCGGCAGTGGCGAGTTCTTCCTGGGTGCGCACGACGAAGTCGGGTTCGCGTCCGCGGCGGCGTTGAGTGAGGAGATCTTCGACCTCGGCCTTCACCGTATCGATTTTCTCGGGGGTCGCGGCCTGGATGCGGATCATGCTGATATTGCTTCGGCGTGAAACGCGGCGCATGTGAGAGCTATAGGGAATGATTACGACATCGTCTTCGTCGGAACCGAAAACGCTGAATCCCTTGGGCGAAAGGACTCCGATGATGCGGAAAGGGAGATTGCGGATGCGCAGGGTTTGGCCCAAGGGATCTTCGTTGGGAAAAACCTGATCGGCGACGGTCCGTCCGATGAGAGCGACTTTGGCGAGGGACTTCACATCCTGTTCGGTGAACATGGCGCCGGCTGCAATGGGCCAGTTGCGCACGTAGGGATAGTCCGGGCCGACGCCGTTGACGTTGGTGTTCCAGTTAAGGCCGTTGGCGAGGATCTGGCTACGGTCACGAACTTCGGGGCTCACTCCATCGATATTGGGTACCTCGGTCGCGATCGCTTCGGCATCCTCAGGCGTGAGGGTGGGGGGCCCGCCAAAGCCGCTGCGCATGCCGCCGCTGCTGAAACTGCCGGGCATGACGGTGATGAGGTTCTGGCCGAGCGAGGCGACTTGAGCTTCGACTTGGGCCTTGGCTCCGTTGCCGATGCTTACCATGGTGATAACGGCGGCGACCCCGATGATCATTCCCAGGGCGGTGAGAATGGAGCGCATGGTATTGCGGCGAAGGGCGCGAAGCGCGACCCGGAGAGTATTGGAAAAGCGCATGGGAGTTAGGTGAGAGTCGCCGTAATGAGTTTCGCGGCGGTTTCGGCCTGTTTTAATTTTTCCAACTCGTGGGGTGCGAACGTCCGATCGGAGACGGCCTCGTCGCGAACGACCAGCCCATCGCGAAGGATTAGATTGCGCTTACAGAATCGCGCGATGTCGAGTTCGTGGGTGACCATCACGATGGTGATGCCCTGGTCGTTCAGCTTTTGAAACACTCCCATGACCTCCACGGCGGTCCTCGAGTCGAGGTTGCCCGTGGGTTCATCGGCCAGCAGCACTTGAGGCTTATTGACCAAGCCGCGGGCAATAGCGACGCGTTGTTG
>CAYVDZ010000386.1:0-5621 GCA_964450575.1 uncultured Opitutus sp. | reverse complement strand
GAAGAACCCTGATTCATGCGAACTGTTGCGCGGCAAGTCGGCGCGGCTGCAGGGAAATCTGCACACCCTGCTCACGCTCGCGAAGGGACTGCCGCTCACGTACAACCGCGATTTACAGGAGGACAAGCCGCCGGTGTTCGACAGTTTTGATCAGTCGGCGATTTGCGCCGATGTGCTGGCTGGCACTCTCACCGGCATGGTGGTCGACCGCGAACGCTGTGCGGAGGCGGTCGCGGATCCGGCGCTGCTGGCGACCGATCTGGCGGATTATCTCGTGCTGAAAGGCGTGGCGTTTCGCGACGCCCATCACGCCGTGGGTGCGGTCGTGCGGCTCGCGGAAAAGAAGCATGTCGCCCTGAATGCGCTGTCAGCGGCCGACGTGAAACAGGTGCACGAGGCGTTCGCCGAGGACTGGATGGAGATTTTCGATCTCAAGCGGGCCATCGCGAAACGCGAAGGCACGGGCATGCCGGGTCCGCGGCAGGTGGCAAAACAGTTTGCGCGCTGGAGGAAGCTGCTCGCTTAAGAACGCGGATCGCTGCGGGCGGCGAGCGGTGGTGACCAACGGCGTTCGCCGCGCCGCCGAATACTCAGTGCGCGGCGGTCGGCATCGTGGCGGGTTTTAAGCTAAAGCGAGGGCTCATGGCGTCACTCTTTCCCACTGCAAAGTCGGACCCTGAGCTCATGCCGTTTCGGCCCGGGCTGGTGTTCGCGTTTTTCAACGCGCTCGCGTGGCAGATTGGAATCGGTACGCCCATGGTGCTCTTTGCCGAGCAGCTTGGCGCGACACCGTTTCAGGTGGGACTGGCGTACTCGTTCGTTTTCGTTCTCACGCCGCTACAAATCGTTTCGACGGCATTGCTGCCGAAGTACGGGTTCAAGACCCTGATGCTCGCGGGTTGGCGTACGCGCAGTTTTTTCCTCGCGGTGCCGGCGGTACTCGCAGTGGTGGGAATCGTGAGTGGCCGCGAGTTTCCGTGGATGGTATACGCGCTGGTGGGGAGCGTGTTTTTCTTCTGCGTGTTCCGCTCGATCGGGGCCGCTTCTGGCGTGTCATGGTTTTATGCGATCCTGCCAGAGACCGCGCGGGGGCGGTACTTCGCCAGCGATCAATTTGTGTCGGCGGTCGCTGGCGTAGGAACCCTCTTGGCGAGCGCGGCGCTCTTTATTCTGCTGCCGATCTATGTCGCGCTCCTGGTGCAGTACGGCATCGCGCTGATGGGGTCGACGATCAGTTACTACTCGCTGAAAAAACTGCCTGACGCCGACCGGCCGACCTCGATCAGCCTGCGGACCGTTGTCCGGGATACGCCGCGGCATCTATTTCGGCCGTCCGTTTTCCGCTCGTACGTGTGGCTGGCCGTGGCATGTGGCGTCGTGGCAACACCGATCCCGCCATTTGCGGCGTATTACTTGAGGGTGGGGCCGCAGCTTTCGACCGGGCAAATCATGCTGTTCGAAGTGGCGCGTTATTCGGGCGTGATGGTCGCGGCGTGGCTAATCCGAAGACGCATCGATGTGAGTGGGGCCAAGCCGTTCTTCGTCGTGGCGCTTCTGCTTTATGCGGCGGTGGGCTCTTATTGGTGGATGTATTTGGAGAACGGCTTTGGCGGCATCGGCGGAATTTATGCGGTATATTTTCTCCTTGGGCTGGGGGCCGGAACATGGGCGATCGCCACGCTGAATTACCTGCCGAAAATTATCGGCGCAGAAGATCGAACGCTGGCGGCGTCCATTCAGGGCGCGGTGGCCGCCTGTGTGGGCGGCCTCTCGCCCATCATCTGGGGATTATTCCTCAAGAGCGGCGAAGGCGGCGTGCGGGCGATCAACCCGGACGTGTTTCAAATTTTCTTCCTCACCGTGATTTTCGCGTCGCTGGTATTGGCGGGCCTGTTTGCCCGGTTGCCCGAGAATCGAGATCAGAAAGTGGAGCCGATTCTGATCGGTGGCGCGATCCTGCGGCCGCTTCGCGCGGTGACCGCGCTGGTGAACCTCATTGACCCGCGTTCGCTGGATCGTCGCAAGCCGCCGGAGACGCGAAAGAAGTGATCAAGGGACCGAAGGCCGACCGAGTGGGTCTAGACCTACCACTCACATCCACACCGGTGCGTTGGAGGAAATTGCAGAGGGTAGAGCGACCAGCGGCACTCAGGTCCGGCCTCGACCGGGCGGGATGAAAGTGAGCATCCCTTCGTTTGATTGCATTCCCTAGGGAACATTCGACGGGAAGCGGCAACAATTCGCCTTGGTCCGTCCGCCTGCCCTGTCAACGCCTGCCCTTTATCCACGAAGCTATGAAGCTGAAGAGCCTGTCCGCGCCCATCACTGAATCCACTCCCGCCTCCGGCCGGTCGGAAAACGCTGCACCGTCGTCCTCGACGAAACTGCGGGTTTTGATTGTCGATGACCATCCCATCACCCGTCAGGGAATGAGGGCATTGGTCAACCAACAGCTCAATCTGGAGGTGTGTGGCGAGGCCGATAATGCGGCCCAAGCCATGGACCTGGTCAAACAGCTCAAGCCGGACCTCGCCATCCTCGATATTGCGCTCAAGACCACGAGTGGGATCGAGTTGACCAAGGACCTAAAAATTCAGGCTCCTAATCTTCCCATTCTGATCGTCTCCATGCATGACGAGGCCATGTACGCCGAGCGCGCGTTGCGAGCCGGGGCCATGGGTTATGTGATGAAACAGGACGCCGGGGAGAAGGTGGCGACGGCAATCGAACACGTCCTGCGGGGCGACATCTACCTCAGCAATAAAATGAAGGAGAAGATGCTCCATCGCTTCGTGAACAAAAAAAGCGATGGCATGGTCTTCGCGATCGACACGCTTAGCGACCGCGAGATGGAAGTGTTTACGCTGATCGGAAACGGCTACAGCACCCGTCAAATTGCGCAGCAGCTGAACCTGAGTTCAAAGACGATCGATTCGTATCGGGAGCACTTGAAACTTAAGCTCGGACTCGAGTCCGGCGCGGAACTGGTGCGCCACGCGATTCAATGGGGCCGCAACGAAGGCCGGGAAGAAGGGCGCGTCAGCACGGCGAAAGCTGCGGAGTAATACAGACATTCCTGTCTGTTGATGGAGCGGCAAAGGCGGTCTGAACGACCTTGCCTTCCCGGGGCGATCGTTGGCACGGCAGCGCCGAAGACCGAACAGGCAGGAATGCCCTGTATCACTTTGGGGCGCCGCTTACTCATCCAGCGAGACGATCGCCTTGATCACGCCGGTCTCGGGTTTGAGCCAGGTCGGAAATTGCTCAATCATGTCGCCGAACGTGGCGCGGTGCGTGATCCATGGTTTCGTGTCGATCACGCCGTCTTCGATCAACCGAATGATACGCGCGAAGTCGCGGGGCAACGCATTGCGTGAACCGAGAATCGTCAACTCGCGCCGGTGCAGCGCGGGCGCTTGCGGAAACGTGAGATCTTGCTGCGTGATGCCAACGAACACGAGCCGGCCGCCAAACGCACAATAGTTCAATGCTCCGCTCATCGACGTATGATTGCCGGTGGCGTCGATCACCACATCGGCCAGCTGCCCTTGAGTGATTTCGAGGAGCGCTTTTAATTCGGAGCCGTCGCCGCGCGCGACGATGGTGTGAGGCACTTTTAGACGGTCCCGACAAAACGCCAGGCGACCTTCATGCATGTCGAGGACGATGCACGTCGCCCCCGTGACCTTGACGAATTCGATCGCCGAAAGGCCGATGGGACCGGCGCCGATAACGAGCACATTTTCCCCGGGACGCACCCCGGCGCGATCCACTGCGTGGCAACCAATCGCGAGGGTCTCAACCAACGCCAGCTGGTCATAACTGAGCTGGCGTGAAACATGAAGTTTGCGCGCCGGTAGGAGCATGCGTTCACACAACCCGCCGTCGCACATCACGCCGAGCGTCTGGTTGGTCTCACAGCAATTGGTCAGGCCGCGGCGGCATGAATAGCACCTCTGGCAATTCAAGTAAGGCTCGACGGAGCAGTGATCGCCCGGGCGGACATCCGTCACGCCTTCGCCGACCGCGATGACTTCTACGCCCAGTTCGTGTCCAGGAATGCGCGGATACGAGTAGAACGGCATCTTGCCGAGAAACCCACCGAAGTCTGTTCCGCAAATGCCGACGCGATGAATCCGCAACAGGGCCTCACCGGCCGCAGGCATCGCGGGCTCCGCGATTTCAAGCGGGCGAAACGACTGCGGCTTTTCGAGCTGAATGGCTTTCATAAGATGAGGGGTTTTGACGGAAACGGTGGATCGGGCGCAGCGGCTGAATCGGAAAGGTGAAGGGGCCGTGTGACCGCTGGACCAAGCCTCGATTCGGTTGATCGGTAGGGCTGATCGCTCAGCCCTCGTAAAGGGCGAACTCAGTTGTTTTCCGGCAGGCCTTCGGGGTGGCCGAGGTTCTTTACCGGAGCGAAAATTGCCTGCACTTCGGCGAGCAGTTCCTGGTCGATCGGCTCAGCCGCCCACTTTGCCCACGTGCGAATGTTGTTGGGATTGGCGCTGCCGGCCACCGTTGTCGCGATGTCGGGATGCGCGAGCGAGAATTGCAGGGCGAGCTTCGCGATGTCCACGCCTTTGCCCGCGCAATGCGCCGCCGCTTGGCGGGCGGCAGCCTTGACGGCTTCGGGCTCTTTCAACCAGGCCGGGAGCGGTGCATTGGTGAGCAGGCGGGCACTGAACGGACCGGCACTCATGACTCCGACGCCTTTCGCCTTCAAATACGGAACCGCCTCGTCGACAAAGCGGGTGTTTTGCAGCGTATATTGATTATAGCTTAAAACACAGTCGACACTGGTCTGATCGAGGATCGTGCGGAAAATTTTCATCGGGTAGCCACTAAAACCAATATAGCGCACTTTCCCCGCTTGCTGGATCTTCCGCATGGCCGGAATCGTCTCATCGACGATCTGTTGCATGGGGACGAACTCGATGTCGTGGCAGAGCACGATGTCGAGGTGATCGGTGCCGAGCCGGTGCAGGGAAACATCAATGCTCTCCGCCACGCGTTTGGCGGAGAAATCGAAATGGTTCAAATCATAGCGACCCAGCTTGGTGCAGAGCGTGTAACTGTCGCGGGGCACGCCTTTCAGCGCCACGCCGAGCAGGACTTCGCTCATGCCGCGGCCATAGAAGGGCGACGTATCGATAAAGTTGAGACCAGAGTCGAGCGCGACCCGCACACTCGAGATCACCTCATCGAGGGTCACGTTGCGAAACTCCGCGCCCAGTGAGCTGGCGCCGAAACTGAGGATGGGAACGTGGAGGTCGGTTTGTCCGAGGCGACGGGTCTGCATGAAAAGAGAGCTGGAGGTGAAAGGGTGTCAGCGGGTCCGGCATCCCATGGTGAGCAGGACGTTGGCCCAGAGCGACTGGTCGGCCGTCTGGATGGTCAGCACATGGTCGGGGCTTTCGACCTGCGCGTAGAAATCCCATTTGAGAATCGGTGCCAGCGACAGCCCGGTTCCGGCCTCGGCGAGGATCGTGCGAAAGTCGTTCCAAACCGGAGGCTCGCCTTCGCTGGCGTAAGGATCGTCGGGCGGTATCCCCATTGTGGAGACGTGATCGATGGGCACGGCGCTGAGCAGGGCGCGGAGAACGTGCGCGACGGTCACG
>CAYVDZ010000385.1:0-5622 GCA_964450575.1 uncultured Opitutus sp. | reverse complement strand
CTCCGCCTGCAGTTTGGTCGTCATCCCAATGCGTGTGTTTTGCGGACCGCCCTTCCGGGTCGAGGCGGAAGCGGCCGTGGATCTCGAAGTAAGGTGTGAAGGCCGCTTCGATGCGCTTGGCTTCCGGTGAGGCGGGGGCGTTCTCCGGAAGACCGGCGCCGGCTTCGCCGGTCGCCAGTCGCACCGCGGCGCTCTCCCATTCGCGCGCCGCGACGTCCTGCAGAAAACCAAAGATGGTGGTCCGCACGAGACGCCGAAACGCTGGACCATCCCGGGTGATGTCGAACGTTGCCGGCCGCGCCGGCTTGTCGGCGCCGTCACCCACGGCCGCAACAAAGTCCGGATCGCGCAGGCGCTCCCACTCTTCGAGCAGACTCGAATCGATGCCGCGAATCAGTTCGCGGAAGTAGTCCTCCATTTCGATGACGGCCTCGTTCTTGGCGGTCATCGGGACGGTTTGCGCGAGTACCTTCCACACTTGCGAAAGGTGCCGGAGGAGCAGGCCTTCCGAGCGCTGCAAACCATACTCGCGAATATAATCGGCGAACGACTGGTAACGCTCGAACATCTCGCGCGCGATCGATTTTGGCCGGACATTCTCCTGCTCGATCCACGGATGCGCCTGGGCAAATGTATTGAACGTGTCGTAGAGAAACTCGCGCAACGGTTTGGGATGCTCGATCTGGTCGAGCTTCTCCATGCGTTCGTCGTATTCCACGCCGGCCGCGCGCATCTCCTGCATTTTTTCCGTCTTCAGTTTGTCGACCTGCCGGCGCAAAATCGCGTCGGGATCTTCGACGATCGCCTCGCAAAGCGTGAGGACGTCGAAGGGGTATTCGGGCGATTCGCGGTCGAGCAGCGGGAGCGTGTCGATTAAATAGAGGGACAACGCCTGGTGCAGCGAGAAGTCATCCTGCAGCTCGACATTGACGCGGAGCGAGGCGTGGCCGGCGTCTGTATCCGCGCTTTCGTGACGCGACGTTTCCGCGGTCGCTGCGGGCAGGGGCGGGCGCGGGATGATCTCCACGATCTTGCGATCGACCAAGGCGCGAAACAGCTGCCAGGCGCGTTTGCGCAGGCCGCGTTTGCGGTGTTCGGTTTCATGCGAATCACGGATGAGGCGCTGCATCGCGCGGCAGCCATCATGCTCCCGACCGAGCACGAGCAACAGCATGCCATGCGACACCTCGAAGCGGGAGAGGAGTTCCTCGGGAGGCGCGGTGCGCAGCCGTTCGAAGGTCTTCGCGTCCCAACTGACAGCGCCTTCCGGGGCGCGCGCTTTGGGGGCGTTTTTCTTTTTGCCGGGATTGGCCGCGGCCTTTTCGTCGGCCCGCTTGTTCTCGATCACATGTTCGGGCGCCTGGATGATGACGTATCCTTTATCGTCATACCCCTTGCGTCCGGCGCGTCCCGAGATCTGCCGGAAATCGCGCACGGTCAGGATGGCGGCTTTCTTGCCGTCGTACTTCCAGAGCTGGGTGAAGATCACGGTGCGGATCGGCACGTTGATTCCGACGCCCAGCGTATCGGTGCCGCAGATCAGTTTGAGCAAGCCCTTCTGCGCGAGTTGCTCGACGAGGATGCGGTACTTGGGAAGCAGGCCGGCGTGGTGGACCCCGATGCCGTGACGCAGCCAGCGCCGCATTTCCTTTCCGTAGGGGCTGTTGAAGCGGACATTTTCAAGCGCGGTTTGGAGGGCGGCCTTTTCCTCCTTTGAGCACACGTTCAAACTCATCAGACTCTGCGCGGCTTCGCTGGCCGAACGCTGGGTGAAGTAAACGAGGTAAATCGGGGCGCGTTTGACGGCGAGCAGGTCCGCGATCCGGTCGGTCAGCGAGACGTCCGAGTATTCAAATTCCAACGGCACGGGCCGGCGGTCGCTGCGCACGGTGACGCTTGGGACGCCCGTGAGCCGGGTCATTTGCTGCTCGAAGAATTCGGTGGCGCCGAGGGTCGCCGACATCAGGAGAAAGCGTGACTGGGGCATCGTGAGCAGCGGCACCTGCCAGGCGTAGCCGCGTTCCGCATCGGAGTAGTAATGGAACTCGTCCATGATCACGACGCGAACATCGCTGGTGTCACCGCGGTGGAGGGCGATGTTGGCAAGAATTTCGGCCGTGCAGCAGAGAATGGGGGCTCGTGGATTGACCGATGCATCGCCGGTCATCATGCCGACGTTTTCCGGGCCGAAGTCGCGGCAGAGGGAAAGAAACTTTTCGTTGACCAACGCCTTGATCGGGCACGTGTAGACGGAACGTTCGCCGGAGCAGATGGCCTTGAAGTGAAACGCGGCCGCAACAAGCGATTTGCCGGAACCCGTGGGCGTATTGAGAACGACATTACGCCCGGCGAGGAGCTCGAGAATGGCTTCCTCCTGCTCGGGGTAGAGTTCGAGACCGCGCGCGGTGATCGCACTCAAAAAACGCTCGAGGATGGCGTCGGGATCGGGGAAGGCGCCGTTGACCGCGCGAAAAGGAGCGAGGGGTGCGGGAGAAGGCGATGACGGCAACGAACTCGACATTGGTTCAAAGGGCGCAGTGCTCGCGGGAAGAGTCAACTCGCGGTGTTGAAGGGCTTACGTCACAACTTGGTCCACGCTTCGTCTCCATGGCCTGTGACCGGTGGCTTGGCTCGTGAAACCGGTGTTCCGGCGAACGAGCGTTTTGCGGGGGAACAGACAGGAATGTCTGTGTCGCACTCCAGTTCAGATGCAAACGGGTCGATATACGCCGAAATGTTTTGTTCGTCCCCAGGAATTCACGGCGGCGCCCGCCACCGCGTTTACTCCGCTTCCAAATCCATCCATGGCCAACATCCTTCTTCTCGACGATAACGACGTCGCCGGGTGTGCGATGCAGGAAATCCTGACTCGCGGACAGCACGCGGCATTTGTCGCGACCAACGCTGACGACGCCTGGCGGATTTTGCGCGAAGGTGTGCTCTTTGACCTCGTATTTCTCGAGCTCAATGTATCCGGCAGCGGCGGAATCAACTTCCTCCGCAAGCTGCGCGACGACTGGTTTTGGAAAATTCTTCCCGTGGTCGCCTACACGACCGAACGGGACTCCCGCATGGTGCGCAAAGCGCTCGCGTTGAAGGTCCAGAACTACCTGATCAAACCGTATCAAGAGGAGTCGATTATCTCAGAGGTTTCGAAGGCCATGCAGAAGCCATGGCGCGACCTTCACTTTGACGAACCTGCCTCGTTTTGCACGTTGATGGAGTTGTCGCCGGAGGCGCTCGTCACCCGTCGCGAAGAGGTGCAGTCGGGCTTCGAGGCCGCCGCGAAAGAATTCCCCGCGTGGGCGGAAGCTCGGGAGAACGAAGAGAATGCGATTCTGCGAATTCGTGACCTCGTTTCCAGTGCGGAAGGCGCCGGCGTTTGGGCCGGGCTCGACTATCTGCGCGATTTGCAGATTCAAGCGATCCAAGGCAATTGGGCGGCATTCGCTGGCTCGGCCGAGCCCCTGAACTTTGCGAGCGAGCTAATTCGGTGTCAGCTCAATCCCCGGTATGCTCCTGAATTCCTTGTCGCGGCGCTCAGCCGGCCGGAGCACGCGCAGAGCGTATTCAGGTTTTAGGGACGAGGCCTGCGACCGGCCAGGGGGAGCCGGGGTTAGGGATTCGAGGGCCGGTGCCCGTGGCGTCCGCTGGAGCCCTGACTCGAAGCAGCTCCCGAGTTGAGTCGAGCCTCGTTCCCCGACCGCCCGCGGGTGCCGGGTTGATTAAGTTCGCGGATGGGTGGCGAAGCGGGGTGCGTCGCCGGTGGAACCGGTGAAGCCGGCGCGGCCGCGGGTGGCGTCATGCGGGGGAAATTGCGGGAAGGCGCACTACCGGGAGCAGACGGCTGGCTGAGCGTACGATTGGGGGCCAGGGTACGAGCCGAGGGCATCGGACCCATGACCGGAGCGGATGAGGCGGAAGAGGAGGAGCGGTCAAACGCGTCCCTCGATTGCTCATGGTTACTACTGCCGCGGCGTATCCCATGATTGGTTACGCCGGGCGGACGGCTGAGTTGGGTTCCGGACGGGTTGGCGACGCGCGGAGGGTGGGCCGGTCGGGGTGACATGGACGGAAATGGAACCGTCGGCGTAATTTGAGAATATGCGCGGGCCGCGGGCGAAGGCGCGGGCGTCACCCCTCGGGAGTGGATCGCAGATCGCTCGGAAGGCACACGGTGGAAATACGTGGGAGCGAGGGACGGTGCCGGAGGATGGCGGCCGTTCGACGCGGGCATGCGATGATGAATCACGGTCCCGGGATTCGGTTGGGATGACCGCACGGTGGAGGAGCGGGCAAAGCCGAAAGGCGTCGGGCGCACGACGGCTCCAACCGCGGGTTGATGGGGGAAACCGAACGGGCGCGCCGGCAGGGGAGCGGAAGGGCGCCAAGGCCGGACGCCGGGCGGAGGCACGTGCGTGAACATGGGGGCAATGGGCACGATCGGCCGCCGCCAGTCATGACGACCCCACGGACGATGCCGGTTGGCGCACCAGAGCGTGTTGCGATGCCAGTCGAAATCATAGGCCAGCCAGGAGCCGGCGCCGGCTCCGACTCCGAATGATATCACCGGACGCGGATAGTGAATGAGCTGCGGGACGTACACGATCTCGGGCTCGTAATGCGGTACGTAGATGATATCGGGTTGCGCCGGGACGATGCGAATCACGTTAGTCTCCGTGATGATTCGTTGCTGAGGCGTATCGGCCAGGGTGCCGGCGGCGCGGGCGGTCGCGCGGAGCCGCTGGATAGTTTGCATGACCTCCGCAGGTTGGAGGAGGAAGGCTTGGCCAACCTGCTGGGTCCAAGACAGATTCTCGTCCAGCCATTGGAGGACTTCCGGATAATGCGTGAGCGATTTCACGCTCTCGTCCCAACCGCGGTGTTCGATCTGGGAACGATCATTCGGATTATCCCGCAGCTGCCGGGCCGCGAGAACGATATCGGTCGGCACGGTCGAGGCGGGAAGGATCAACGCGATCAACGCATCGGGATAAAGTGCGATGGGACCGAGGAGTTGTTCCAGTCGTTCGGCCGAAAGCGTAGGGGCGCCGGTCATGGCCGGGGAAGGTGAGCGGTTGTCGGGGAGAGGCGGCTGCGCCACGAGAAACGTTCCGGCGACGATCACAGCGAGGAGCGAAAGGCGGAGAGTTTTCATGGTAGACGGGGGGCACCACTTTTGAGAAATCCGAGGTGGGGGGCGCCGGGGAATAGGACGCCTTCGGATCAATTAATATTCACCCTCCCTGGAATCGCACGTCCGAAACAGCGTTTGTGAAACGATCCGGCATCGTGCGCACGTCATCCGCATGTTACGCGAGCGGCGATGGCTGTCGGCAGGAGAACGTGGCCGCACCCAGGAAAGGCTTGCGCGGACTATTCGCCCGCCATGCGTCCCCGCCGATTCAAACGAGTGTAGATCCCCCCGGAGTTGATTCACCCCGCACTGATTCAACACCCACGCGGAAAACCCCCGCGGGCTTCACTCCCACAATGTCACTTAATCCTAAATTCAGCAGTTTATTTTAGCCACAGATTACACAGATGAGCACGGATCCAGAGGATTCACTAAGGAGAGGCACCTAGCCGCAATTCACCCGCAAGGTGAAGGAACTGTAATTT
>CAYVDZ010000384.1:5025-5629 GCA_964450575.1 uncultured Opitutus sp. | reverse complement strand
GGCTTGCCAGCGGAGCTGGCCACGATGCCGTCGTGATGGGTGAGCAGTTTCCGATGGCGATGCTGTTCGTTCGACATCCAGGCGGCATCAGTCATCATCCCGATGAGCGAGTCGATGTCGAAGACGTTGCGGTGGCGATTGATGTCATGGTTGATTTTGTGAAACGTTTAGCGGATCAGGAGCGTGTTGAATGAGTATTGGTGTGCAACCTTTTGGGCAGACGCGGACCCGAGTCGATGTCGACCATGCGATCATCGGACCGGACAGCCACGTACTGTCGCCGCTCGTTTATTGGAAGAATACCAACGGCGTGATCCTGATCAGCCCCGCCATGGGATCGCAGCCGCGCTGTCCGCGATTCGTTCAGTACCTAGCCTCGACCACTTCGTCCAGTGAAACGGTATCTGCTGCCCCAGGCGTGCAGCGATTGGTCTATGTGTTGGAGGGAACGATTACCATCGACGGACAGAAACTCAGCAGCGATGATTTTGCCTGGTTTCCTCCCGATGACGGTTACCGACTGCATGGCGACGGCAATGGCAAGTTGCTGGTGTTTGAAAAACCTTACGTGGAACCGCTCAGCGATCGCGACCAACTTCCGGGC
>CAYVDZ010000384.1:0-5015 GCA_964450575.1 uncultured Opitutus sp. | reverse complement strand
GATCGTTTGCCAAAATCAAAGCAGAGCCGTTCCTTGGTGATCCCGATGCGATGCTGACCACCTTGCTTCCCATCACGCCAGCGTTCGATATGGCGGTGAATGTTTTCACTTACCAAAGCGGTGCGACGCTTCCGTTTGTGGAGACTCACGTGATGGAGCACGGGCTTTACATGCGCAGCGGGCAAGGTGTTTATCGGCTTGGCGATCACTGGTATCCGGTTGCCAAAGGTGACTCGATCTGGATGGCCGCGTATTGTCCTCAGTGGTTCGTCGCGATGGGCAAGCAGTCGGCAAGCTACATCTACTACAAAGATATCCACCGCGATCCGCTGAACCCGTGAACTCCTGAACGACTGCATTCCTAAACCAATATTCCTGAATCACTGCGCTAGAAGGTCAAGCCAACGTGCCCGCTCTAAACGAAGTCACCGTCAACGCGGACCAGCTCGTCGATCGATTGCAACGACTGGCGTCGATCAGCGATTGCCCCGAGCCACCGCCTGCGGTCACTCGCGTAGTGTTTTCTGAAACCGATATTCGCGCTCGTCAGTATCTATCGTCCCTGTACGAAGAAGCGGGGCTGTCGGTCAGAGTCGATGCGATCGGCAACACGTTTGCGAGATGGCTCGGCAGCGATCCCGCAGCGAGTGCCGTCGGTACGGGAAGTCATTGCGACGCGATCCCGCATTCAGGGATGTACGACGGCACGGTTGGCGTGCTTGGCGGGCTGGAGGCGATTCTGGCTTTAAAGCGAGCAGGATTTCAGCCTCGTCGATCGATTGAAGTCGTCATGTTCACGTCCGAAGAGCCGACTAGATTTGGCATCGGCTGCACCGGCAGTCGCGTGATGGCGGGGGCCATTACGACGCAGCGGCTTTGTGAGCTTGTGGATGATGAGGGCGACAATTATGACACCGTGCGATTGCGAGCTGGCTTTACCGGCAGTCTCGAGAGCGTTCGCTTGAGTGACGACTATTATCATGCGTGGGTCGAGTTGCATATCGAGCAGGGTCCCGAGTTGGAAGCGACTTCGACCGATATCGGGATCGTGACCGCGATTGCCGCACCTTCGACATATACCTTCGAAGTCATCGGCCAAGGCGGTCACGCAGGTGCGGTACTGATGCCCGGGCGGCGCGATGCTTTGTGCGCGGCGGCGAAGGTGGTGCTTGCGATCGAGTATCTGGCAAAGAAAAGTGCCAGTCCTGACTTGGTCGCGACCGTGGGGCAATTGCATGTTCATCCGGGAGCGATCAATTCCATTCCCAGTCAAGTTCGTTTCTCGTTGGATCTGCGTGACACGGATGTTGCCAATCGAGACGAGCTTCTTTCGCAAGCAATTGCCTGGGCGGGGCGGATTGCGAAGCAACGCGACGTTGACATTCGCCATCAATGTTTGAATTCCGATCCTCCCGCAGTCTCGTCGCCGGAGATCGTCGCCGCAGTCGAAGAGGCCAAGGGTTTCGTGCGCAAGCCGTCATCCGAAAAGATCAACCGCCTGCAAGGTCTCCTGCTATTCAAGCCTTTTGCGAATACCACCATCCGCGCCAGCGCCGAGAGCTACGACAACTTCGCGCGCCGCGCCAACTCCCTCACGCCGCGCGAGACCGTCACCGGCTGGGCCGAAGCTGGCAAACCGACCTGGGATCCGACCACGCGAATCGTGACCCTCGCCAACGGCACGAAGTCAGGTCCCTTCCGCGTCAACCAGGACGGCACGCTGCCCTTCGGACTGATTTCCCAAAATTATAGCCGGAACAGCGTCTTCATCGACTATGCGACGCCGGATCAACTCATGTCGGTCAACCGCACCGGCAACCTGCCGGCCAGCCGGATTCCCACGCCGACGATTTCGAACACCGATCTGCGTTTTCTCGAAGGCAGCTCGCAACTCGAGCGCCAGCAGGCGGCACTCTTTCCGCTCTACATTCTCCCGACGACGACCGACAAGGCGCTCTATAATTGGTCGAAGATCAACTACATGTCGCCAAACACCTACACCGACCGGGCGAAAACGTTTACTGTCGAGGCCGAACAAATCGTCCTTAATACGCCGCAGCACCTACTCGCAGCGCGCGCCGCCTGGTTCGGACAGGATTTCAAGAGCACCCGGCGAAACAAGATCGACAACACCGAATCCACTCTCCGGGTCGATGTGAACGAGAAGATGCTTGATGGTTCGCCCAATCCCTACTTCTTGCGTCCCTATTTCGGATCGTCGGCCCCGGTGTCGAACTACTCGCCGGAAAAACGCGACCTTCAGAGCGCCGACCTTGCCTACCAGTGGACACCCGCGAAACTCCCGCGCGGGCTGGGTTGGATCGGCCAGCAGAAACTCGGACTCCACGGAGAAACCAGCCGCATCGATTTCTCCGGCTTTCGTTGGCGCGACGTGATCCAGTCCGACCATGCGTGGAGCAATAAGACCAACCGCAGCGCCGTCGGCGTGTGGATCTACGACAAGTTCTACGTCGGTGACAATCAGGGCCAGAACATCGACCACGCTCCGGCCACCCGGCCGGTTGACGGCCAGCATACGCTGCGCTGGTTCAACGCCCTGACAAATCAGTGGGTGAGCGAGTCCGTCGATGTCGGGGAGCGTTTTTTCAACGCCAACGTTTTTAACAACTCCCGCACGGAGGTGCGCACGCTCAACGCCACCGTGCAGAATTACTTCTTCAAAGATCGCCTCGTGACGACCTTTGGCTGGCGCAATGATCGGCAGCGCGTACGCCAGTCCCTGGCGCCCGCCATTGATCCCACCACCGGCTGGTTTCAGAATGAGCCGCTCAAGACCAAGTTGCCTTGGATCAGCAACGAAGGAACAACGCTCACCCAGGGCG
This sequence comes from uncultured Opitutus sp., assembly GCA_964450575.1. Lineage (GTDB taxonomy): Bacteria > Verrucomicrobiota > Verrucomicrobiia > Opitutales > Opitutaceae > ER46. The sequence continues at coordinate 2,172 of CAYVDZ010000384.1, read as the reverse complement.
CCGTACTCAAGCCCACCCGCTGGTTGAATCTTTTCTACAATCAATCGGACAGCTTTACGCCGTCCGGCATCTCCTACGACGCGCTGGGCGAATTGTTGCCGAATCCGAAGGGCAAAGGCAAAGATTACGGCGTCGGCATTTCCCTGCTCAACGATCGGCTGCACCTCAAGATCAACCGCTACGAAACCGATGACCAGGGCGCCCGCGGCGGAGACCTCGATACCGTCGTGGGCCGCGCGTGGACACTGGACGGGCGCGGCACCAACGGCATCGCCGATACCGCCACCGATTTCCTCACCTTTTCTCAGGTCACGATTGACCAGCGCTTCGTGAAGCAGGGGATCACGCCCACGGTCGCGCAGCGAAATGCCGCGGTCGCGCAGTATATGGGCCTGACGGAAGAATTTCTCGCTGGAATCCAGTCGTGGGACCGAGGGACCACCGCCGACGTAACGTCCCACGGCTACGAATTTGAGGTCATCTACAATCCGATCCGCAACTGGCGACTCAAGTTCACCGCTGCCCGACAGGTGGCCATCGACAGCAATATAGGCGACGGCCTGCAGCGGTATATTGCGGCGCGGCTGCCCGTCTGGACCACGGCCAAGGATGAAAACGGTGTGGTGTGGTGGAACCGCTCGATTGGCGGTGGAGCCACTCCCCGCCAAACCTACGAAGGCAATATTCTCGCCCCGATCAAGCTCGCCACCGCCACCAATGGAAAACCCCGCTCGCAAGTCCGCGAGTGGCGCTGGAACGCGGTCACCAACTACGACTTCACGGAAGGGCGGCTCAGGAATTTCTCAGTCGGCGGTGCGCTCCGCTGGCAGGACAAGGGCGGCATCGGCTTCCTCGCCTCGGCCCCCGACCCCGATGGCGTGGTGCGCGAGCTCGACGCCAACAAACCCGTCTACGACAAGGCGCGGCTCGCGGTCGATTTCTCGGCCAGTTATCGCCTGCGTCTCTTCAAGGACCGGGTTCGCGCGAAGGTCCAGCTGAACGTGCGTAATGTGCAGGAAAACGGCCGCCTGCAGCCCGTCGGCGTCAACCCCGACGGTGCCGCCTTCGCCTATCGCATCATTGACCCGCGCCAGTTCATTTTGAGCACGACCTTTGATCTTTGATCGCCCCAAAACCATCTCACCCACGTGTTTTTTTCAACCCGCCGACGGGTCCGCAACGTCTTCCTCGTCGGATTGTTTTCCAGTCTGGCTTGGTCCGCGCCGGCGGCCGCGCCGATCAAAGTGCTGATCGTCGACGGGCAAAATAATCACGCGTGGCAGACGACGACCCCTCTGCTTAAGAAACTGCTGGAAGAAACGGGGCGATTCACGGTCGACGTCTCCACCACGCCGCCCGCGCTGCCGCGGCCGCCGAAGCTCACCAAAAATGCCACTCCGGCGCAGACGGCTGCGCATCCCGAAGTGCTCAAGCAATATGCCGCCGAGGAACCCGCGCACACCGCCACCGCGACGGCCATTCTCGCCAAATGGGATGCGTGGACGCCGAATTTTTCGGCCTACGGTGTCGTCATCTCGAACTACAACGGTGACCGTTGGCCCGCGAAGGCGAGCGCCGCTTTTGTTGCCTACATGAACGGCGGCGGCGGATTCGTGAGCTATCACGCGTCGGACAATTCCTTTTCCGATTGGCCGGAATACAACGCCATGATCGGCTTGGGCGGCTGGGGCCAGCCCCGGCGAGACGAAAAGGCAGGCCCTTACCTTCGCCTGCGCGCGGGCGGGTGGCAAAAGGACGCCACGACGCCGGGCCTCGGCGGCGCGCACGACGCCCAAAGCGAATACGTCGTCGAAAACAACGCCCCCGATCATCCCATCATGCGCGGCCTGCCCGCCCAGTGGATGCATGCGAAGGATGAACTCTACCACAGCCTCCGCGGCCCCGCGGAAAATCTCACCGTGTTGGCCTCCGCCCGCGCCATCAAGACCGGCGAGATGGAGCCGATGCTCATGGTCATTCGCTACGGTCAAGGCCGCGTGTTCCACACGACCCTCGGTCACGGCGCCGATGCGATCAATGGGCTCGGCTTCCAAGCCACCTTCACCCGCGGCGTCGAATGGGCGGCCACCGGACAAGTAACGCTGCCCGCGCCGGCGCCGGGGCTGCTGTCCCCCACGACGGCCGGAGTTCGCGAAGTGAAGCTCGCCTCCG
>CAYVDZ010000383.1:4842-5634 GCA_964450575.1 uncultured Opitutus sp. | reverse complement strand
GCCTGATTCTGGCGGCGGTTCTTATGTTCTCGGCGCGGCGTCAGCCCGCCTGCGAAATTCGTCAACCGACCCTCGCTCCGGTTGCTGACGCCCCCGCATAATCCTTGTCGGATCGTCACGCTTTCACCGAGACTCGCTGGCTTCGTATGAAGTTTTTCACGGTTACCGCTTTGCTTGCGGCTGCGCTTCTTAGCGCCGTCTTGGTCGTGCCGTTTCTGCCGCAAGGCAGGACGCTCCTGGTGGAGGCACGGGTGGCGTCGGACGTGAGCGGCCGTTTTCAAATATTCTTCGACGATGGTAAGGGCGTCCGCGAGGAAAGTTCCGCGGTGACTCAATTGGAGGTGTCGACCGAGCCCATCGTTTACCGGCTTCCGATTGCTCCCGGGACGTACGGGGCATTCCGACTCGATCCGCTTGATCGCGGTGGCCGGGTAGTGCTGGAAAGCCTGCGGATCATTTCGGAATTCGGAAATCCGCGGCAGGACATTCCGCTGCCCGCCCTTCAAGCCGTGCAACAGGTGAGTGCACTCGAACCGCATGGAACGAGCGGGGTGCTCGTCGTCATCGCGCCGGGAAGGGACGATCCGCCGCTCGCGATCGACGGATGCACCACCGTCGTGCACGCCACGCCCTCCAGCGACGCGTTCAGCGGCGGCACCGGCACCACGTTCACCAGCGAGCACCGCAGCAGGGCGGCGTTGCCTGGGCTCGGCGCGCACGAGCTAAGCGTGCCCAGCCGCTGGCACAGCGTCGGGTGCAGCAGCCGCCGCACCACGTGGTTGAGCCTGTCGG
>CAYVDZ010000383.1:562-4832 GCA_964450575.1 uncultured Opitutus sp. | reverse complement strand
TTTTCCTATTTCTCGCCGGAGGCTTGTTCGTGCTCGATCGCGTGCCCCGCTTTCGCGCCACCATGGGGGAGCGCGCACGCCAACTTGGCCAGCGTCCCACTCTGGCCATCGGCACCGCCGCCCTCGTCGCGGTCTTGGCGAGCGCCTATCCCGTCGTGTTTCTGGGCAAGAGCTACGTCAGCCCGAACTTGGGAACGACGCTGCTCTACGACTACTTTCCGACGTTGCCGGGTTACAGTGCGAAAGAGGTGGCGGAGGTGAAACTCTCCGATGTCGGCGCGGTGATGTGGCAGCACGTGCCGTTTTCCGCGATCCAGCATCGCGCGCTCGCCGGAGGCGAGTTGCCGCTCTGGAATCGTTATAGTGCGGCAGGGGTTCCTCTCCTGGCGCAGGGCCAGTCGATGTTTGGCGACCCGCTGCATTTTCTCGTGATCGCCGCCAACGGCGCGTCCTGGGCGTGGGACCTGAAATACCTGATGGCGAAATGGCTCTTCGCCGCCGGTCTGGGCCTCACCGTATTTACGCTGACGCGCCGGACCGGGGCCGCCGTAATCGTCGCAGTCGCCGCGCCGTTCATCGGGTTCTTCCTTTATCGAATCAATCACCCGGCGTTCTTCAGCCTCTGTTACGCACCGTGGCCGCTCTACTTTTTTGCGCGTATCAGTTTGGCCATGACGCGACGCGACCTCGCCTGGAATGCCGCGGGACTGGTCGTTGCGAACTTCGCCCTGATGAACAGCGGCACGGTCAAAGAGGCGTACATGCTGCTCGTCAGCATCAATTTTTCCGGTGGCTGCCTCCTGCTCGCGAGTGGTCCTGGCTGGAGGGAACGAGTTGCGCGGCTCGCGACTGTGACCTGGGCGGGCGTTCTGTTTGTTCTGATCACACTGCCCATCTGGTGGACCTTCCTGAAAACGCTGGGGCACGCGTACACGGGCTACGATGTGGCGAGCGCGTATCAAATTCAACCGACGCTCCTCCTGGGGGCGTTTGATGAGATTTTCTATCGGCCGCTGATGGAGCACAATCGCGTGTTCAGTCCCTCGTTGAATTTTCTGCTGCTGCTCGGGCTGCTTTATTTTCTGGCGACTCTGCGCAGGCAGTTCGCGCATCCGGCCGCGATCGCGCTGGCGGCGAGCTCGCTGGTGCCGCTCGCGCTGGCCTTCGGTCTGGTGCCCCCGCGGTGGATTGTCACGGTGCCGTTCCTCAGAAACATCGCGCACCTCGACAACACCTTCTCGTGCGTCCTCATTGTGCTCTGGTCGGTGCTGGCGGGAGTGGGCTTTGCGACCGCAGCGCGCCGGCTCGCGACGCCGCTCGGCCGGTCGGATCTGATCATCGCCGGTCTCCTGCTGGGCGGGCTCGTGTTCGGATGGATCGCTTTTCGGCAGGCCGCACACCGGCCGATCTTTGGTCCGACGTTCTCCGTTCATCCTCCGGGGCAGGTCCTGGCGATTTCGCCGTTCATCTGGGATTATCTCAAGACGCTGTTGGTGGCGGCGGTGGCCTTGGCGCTCCTGGCGCGCGGGGCCCTGCGCATGCGGGTCTGTACTCCGGCGCGCGGTCTGCTCCTTGCTGCGTGCGTCATCCTGCTCTTGTGGCGGCATGCGCTTCACAGCAACGCCGTGGGTTTTGAAGAGTTTACCGTCCGGCCGACCGATCGCGTTGACTTCCACGCCCACTCGGGCGCGATGGAGTTCGCCCGCGCTGCTCATGCCCGCGAACCGGGTCGCGGGTTTGGTTTCAACGGCAACTTCTTTCCCGGTTGGACAGGTATGTACGGATTGGAGACGGTCCACGGACCCGACGCACTTGTGAATCCCTGGTTGCGCGAATTCGCCGGAGTTTCCGGGATCGAGCGACTCTGGGACTGGCGACTCTACGTGGAGGCTTCGGGCTTGCCGGCCGCGCGACCGTTTCTGGACCTGCTGAATGTCCGGTTCTATTTCGATCTGCTCTCGAAAAATCCGGTGCTCACGTCGTCGCTCACCCTGGTGAAGTCCGCCGATCTTGATGTTTACGAGAGCCCCACGGCCTGGCCGCGGGCGTTTTTCACGCCTCGCATCGAAACCTACGCCGAGCCGGCGGAGTTGATTGCGAAGCTGCGCGGATCCGCCGGCACGCCCTTTGCCGCCGTGCAGAAGAGCGACGCGAGTGCGATCGCTGCCGTCGCCCGCATCGCGCGCCCGGCCAGCGATGCGGTCGCGATCGCAGCGACCGCTTATCGCCTGACCGAAAACTCCACGTCCTTTCGAGTAGCGGCGGATGGCCCCGGCATGATTGTTCTGACAGAAGCGTATTGGGCCGGTGATTTTCGCGCCGAGGTCAACGGCCGCTCCACCCCGATTTTTCGCGTCAATCACGCGTTCCGCGGCGTCCTGGTCGACGCTGCCGGGGATTACGAGGTGGCAATCCGTTATCTGCCCGTGAACTTCCCGCTCACGGTGGCGCTTAGCATTACAGGGGCGACTCTGCTCGGGCTGTCGCTCTTTTTTGCCGTTCGACGAACCCGACTCGCATGACCACTCCTGCACTTTCCTGTCGCTGTTGTGGTTCCAGCAATACAGCGGTGCGTGGCCGTAAGTCCGGCCGGTTTTATCGCCGGGAGTTCGCGTATCACCAATGTGGGGACTGCGGCTTCATGAGCGTGGAGCCCTTCTCCGGCTTCGGGGTTTACGACGACGCGTATTACCGCGGCAAGGGCCCCGATCCCTTCGTCGACTATGAAGCGGAATACCGCGATTGGGAACGCAGTGACCGGCGTTACGAGTTCCAGGATCTCGCCGAGATCGCCGGGCGTTATATCACCGCCCAGTCCGCCGCGCCGGGTGTTGCGGGCGCGGCCAAGGCCAGTTCGCCGGGCGCGCTCGAATGGCTGGACTTCGGTTGTGGCGCCGGCGGCTTCCTGAAATTTCTTCGTCAACAGGGCAGTCTGGCGGGTCGTCCCCTCGCCATCAGCGGACACGATGTGGGCTCATACGCCGACCTGCTGAAACGCGACGACGGCTTCCGTATCCTTGATCTGGATGCGTTGCAGGCCGGGCCGTCCGGACGCTATGATGTGATCAGCATGATCGAGGTGATCGAGCATCTTCCTTCGCCGCTCGAGCCGATGCAGCTCGTGGCCCGGCTCCTCAAGCCGGGTGGATTGTTGCTCTTGACGACGGGCAATCTCGACTCGCCGATCGCCCGCCGGCAGGGACTCGAGTTTGGCTACTGCGTGCCCGAGATCCACGTAAGTCTGTTCAACCCGCGCTGTCTGGCGACGCTGTATCAACGCGTCGGCCTGACGCCGCATCCGGTCCGGTTCGGAAGCGCGTTGCGTTTCAAGATTCTGAAGAACCTGCGTCACCGGCCTGCCGCCCGCGCGCTTGCCGTCGCGGCGCTCGCGTTTCCCGGGCTCAGCCAGGCGGCGGATGCGTTGTATGGCGTGTCGCAGATGCCGTGCGCCGTGAAACCGCTCGCGCCGTGAACGATCCGGCGTTGCCCGCATCGGGATTGATCTCCCGGCCCGGCCGTTCGATGACTGGGCGCTTGATTCCTTTTTGCTGACCATGCCGCCGCTTCCTTTCGCGCCGATTCGCCACGGCGTTCTCTCTGTTGTCGTTCCCATCTATAACGAGGCGGCCACCGTGCGGTCCGCGCTCGACGCGATCCTTGCCAAAGAGGTGGAGGGATGGCGGCTCGAGATTATTCTGGTTGAAAGCAACTCCAGTGACGGCACCCGGGAAATCGTGCGGACCTACGAGTCGCATCCGCGGGTCAAACTGATCCTCGAACCCAAGGCCCGCGGCAAAGGCCACGCCGTCCGCGCCGGCTTCAAACACGCGACGGGTGATGTCCTGCTGATTCAGGACGCGGACCTCGAGTATGATCTCGGTGATTACGAGGTGCTCCTCGCGCCGTTGGCCGCGGGCCGGCAGTCGTTCGTGCTCGGTTCCCGGCACGGCACCGGCGGCTGGGCGATTCGCAAATTTTCGGATCAGCCCGTGCAGGCCTTGATCCTCAATCTCGCGCATTGGGGTTTCACCCTGATGATCAATGCCTCCCTCGGGATCTGGCTCCACGATCCGTTCACGATGTACAAAGTCTTCCGCCGTGACTGTATTAAAGACCTCACGTTCGAATGCAACCGGTTCGATTTCGATTGGGAACTTCTGATCAAACTCATCCGGACGGGGCATCGTCCGATCGAGATTCCGATTAGCTATACGTCGCGGTCCTTCAAAGAAGGAAAAAAGATTTCGATGCTGCGCGATCCGATCACCTG
>CAYVDZ010000383.1:0-552 GCA_964450575.1 uncultured Opitutus sp. | reverse complement strand
GGGTCTGGGCGCTCGCCAAGTTTCGGTTTCAACGACTGTAACGACTCGTGACTTTCCGGCGATTCCAGCCTCTTTTGCTGCTCGTCCTCTGCGCGGCGCTGTATGCCGGCAGCCAGATCGCCGTGAAGATTGCGCCAGTGCATTCGGCGCTCGAGACCCGTATCGAGGGTGGTTTCACCGAGGGCGACGGAGGCTGGTATCCGGGCGAAAGCTTCGTCACGGCGCAACCCGTGCGCGCGTGGGGCTCCTGGTCGGGATCGGACGAGAACACGGGAAAGCTGGCGATCGGGCCGTTCCCTGCGCCGTCGCGACTGCGCTTTGCGATCGGCGGGTATCCCGGAAAGACGGACATCACCGTCGTGGCCGAGCGAGTGGAAGACGGCGCGCGGATTCCGCTCAAGCTCCTCGATGTGGGGGAACGCTGGCGGATCACGGATCACGAGCTGCCTCGCGACTGGTATCGCCGGCCGATCAAGCTCATCGCCATCGATGAGGCCAAGGGCATTGGCGGCTGGATTGGCGTCACCGAACCGATTCGTGGCGGCCTCGGGG
>CAYVDZ010000382.1:0-5640 GCA_964450575.1 uncultured Opitutus sp. | reverse complement strand
AGCTCATCTGTGATCTCATGTACGAAAGCGGCATCGCCGGCATGCGTTTCTCGATTTCCGAAACGGCCAAGTTTGGCGACATCACCCGCGGTCCTCGCATTGTGAACAAGCAGACCAAGGCCGAGATGAAGAAGATCCTGAAGGAAATTCAGTCCGGCAAATTCACCAAGGAATGGGTGAAAGAGTACAAGGGCGGCCTGAAGAACTATAACAAGCTCCTTAAAGCCGGTGAGAACCATCCGATCGAAAAGACCGGAACCTACCTGCGCTCGATGATGCCTTGGATGACCAAGAAGAATCTCAAGGGCGTGCAGGCATCCTATTCCTGAGGATCTGCGCGGCCGGAACGGGAATAAAAAGCCTTCGGAGGCGTAGAGACTTGCTCTCTGCGCCTTCTGTTTTTCCGACCCCTATAGCAATCGCTCGAAAGAAACAGAATTTAACCACGGATCTCACTGATGAACACGGATAAGACGGTCTTGGATCCGTATGATCCGTGAAATTCCAAGTCAAAATCAAGCGCACGTTCCAACCCAAAGTCCAGTTCACGTCCCCTTTCGATCGACGTCGACGATGCCCGCGTCGTCACTCGTTTCCCCGCGAAACGTTCGTGTTTGAGCTGCGTTTTCCCATTACGTTTTTCCTTTGTTAAACCTGCGCCGACTCCGGCGCTCCCACCCGGTCTGATCGCCTTATGAAATTGGTTTTGGCTACAAGAAAAAGTCCGCTGGCTTTGGCTCAGACCGAGATGGTGGCGGCTCACTTGCGCAATCAACTCGGCGTTGAAACCGAGCTGCTCAAGATCGTCACCACCGGCGACAAGCAAACCGAATGGTCGCTGGAGAAACGCGGGGGCAAGGGCTTGTTCACGAGTGAACTCGAACAGGCGTTGCTTCGTGGTGAGGCCGACGTCGCGGTGCACAGCACGAAGGATCTTCCCGGAGACATGCCGGAGGGGCTCGCGATCGGCGGTTATATGCCGCGCGCGGATACGCGTGACGTGCTCATCCTGCACACCGGGGTGGAAACGCCGAAGACGATCGCAACCGGCAGTCCGCGGCGGCGTTTGCAGGTGAAACTGATTTTTCCCGATGTGGAGTTCACGGAAATCCGCGGTAACGTGGATACGCGACTAAAGAAGATCGGCGAGTTGCACGTCGCGGATGGGACCATTCTCGCTGCGGCCGGACTCAAGCGCTTGGGCATCGAGGAATGGCCTGGGGTGGAGTTCGCGCCCTTGACCTTTGATCAGATGGTTCCCGCCGTGGGGCAGGGCGCGATCGCCATTCAATGCCGCGAACTCGACGCGGCCAAGTTCGGGGCGATTTTCGATGCAGCCACGATGCGCGAAGTCACGCTGGAGCGCGCCTTTCAGACTGCCTTGGGCGGCGGCTGCCACACGGCGTTTGGGGCTCACGCCACGCCGGATACGCTCTATCTCTATCACGAGACCACGGGACTGTGCAGCGTCCCGCTCACGAATGAGGACTATGCCGAGCCGGTCGACACCGCCGCGCGCATCCTGCAGCACTTCGGTTTAAAGTAAGCGTTTTTTGCCGCTCCTCTCGTCTCCCTTCGGGTCTGAGAGTTGCGTCGCTCCTCCGATCGTTAATCAATGGCTTCTTCATCCTCCCTTTCCGGCCGCCGCATTGCTGTCACCCGGGCCCGCGAGCAATCGCCCGAGCTGACCGCGAAACTAACCGCCTTGGGCGCCGAGGTCATCGAATTGCCGCTGATCAGCATCACCAAGGAGATCGACAAGCACGTGCTCGTCGACGTTCTGATGGAGCTCGGCACCTACGACTGGATTGTCTTCACGAGTGCGAATGGCGTCCGCTTTTTCTTCGAGGAGTTTTATCGCATCTATGAGGATGTGCGCTCGCTCGGCTTACTGCGTTTCGCGGCGGTCGGCGACACGACCGCGAAGGCAATCACCCAGCATCACATCAAAATCGAGTGCCAGCCCAAGGTGGCGACGGCCGCGGCGCTGGCTGATCTTCTCATCGAAGGCGGTAGCTTGGACAGCGCCAAGCTGTTGATCATTACCGGTAATCAGAACCGCGATGAGCTGATTATCAAACTCGAGGCCGAGCGCGCAATTGTGGATACGTTGCAAGTCTACAAGACGGAGCAGACCGATTTGACGAATGAGCCGGCGGCGGCGGATTTCCGGGCGCGGGGAGCGGATGCCATTCTCTTCGCGAGTTCGTCCGCGGTGCAGTCGTTTGTTGATCAGGCCCCGGCGTTGAAGTTTGCGAGTGACGCGAAGCGTCCGCTCGCCGGCAGTATCGGACCGCAGACGAGCGAAACGATGAAGGCCGTCGGCCTGCCGATCGATTTCACGGCCAAGACGCCGAGTCTGGACGCCCTGGTTGATGCCGTGGTGAAGAAGCTTAGTAACAGCTGACGTGGGGCGGTCGGAGTTCTGGGCTGGAAGGGAAGCGCTGGCGTGGAGTCCGCAATGAACATCGCGACTGCCATTGCGAGAGGTGGACCGACTGCGGCAATCCAGCTCGATGGATCAAAGTAGGGCGGGTCTGTGACCCGCTGCGGGCAGGTCACAGACCCGCCCTACCCAATGACAGATGACCTGGCTTGGACCCATGCCTCCGACGAACGCGGTATTTTTGACCACGGATCACGAGGGGGACCTCGACTTCTTGCAAATGTACATCCGAACAATTGGCCACAAGAGGCACAAAAGACCCCTAAGGATCGAGCCAATCACATCTCCACCTGGGTATTACCTCAGCGTCCTCCGCGACCTCCTGTAAAAAGTCTGAATGTGAACTTTTCAACGCGGATAACACGGATGCTTGGGTTCATCCGTGTCATTCGTGTGGTCCGTGGTTAAAGTCTAAAATCTTTGGAACGTTGGTATTATATACGCTCTATTAAAACGTGCCCTTAATGCCGACGGTCCACAGGGAGCCGTAGCGCTCGCGATGGCGGAGTTTGGCGACGTCGGGAGTGCTCGGGCCGGCGGCGGCATCTTCGTTCGGGACATCGCCGACATTGCGCAGGTTTGCGAAGACGGCCATGCGCTTCCAGAAGGTGTATTCGCCCAGCACATCGATCGTATTGCGGGCGGGCGTATACACGTAGGTACCCGGCTCAATGCTGCTGCCGGAGACATAGTTTCGAATCTGGTCGTCACGGAAGCTGCAATTGACGCGTAGACTATAGCGCGCACGCGAGAGGCTGACGCCGAAGGATCCGCTATAGGGAATATCGTTAAAGCCGATGGAGCCGAGATTCTGGGTCTTCGCGATGCGGCGGCTGTAATTGGCAAAGACCAGGAGGCCCCGCCCCCAATGGGGCAGGAAGGTGAGCGCTTGTTTGTAGCTGACGTCCCAGCCGTCGACGCGAGTGTTGCCCGGAACGTTGTATTGAGTCGAGACTTCGTACGCGCCGTATTCGTCGGGGTCCAGCGCGTACAAGCCCAGAAACTCAGGCGTGGCGGGAACGACGATATTGCCAAAGAAATTCGTGTAGTCACGGCGGAAGGCACCGACTGCGAGCTGGCCGACCCCGGCAAAGTAGTATTCGAGTCGGATCTTGGTGGACGTCGCGCTCCAGGGTTTGATGCCGGCATTGTTCACGCTGATTCGATTCGTGGAGCTCGGCGGATTGTCCGTGTTGGGCAGCGTGACAGCGCCGGCGTACTGATTGAAATTCGGCCGGCCGATGGACGTCGAGAGGGCGGCGCGCGCGATCAGGTTTTCGGAGAGATTATAGCTGACGTTGACGCTCGGAAAAAACCGCAGGTACTCCTTTTCCACGTCCGTTCCTCTTACCAGGAAAGTCAGCCGGGAGGCCTCGAGCGCGTTGGTCGTGATGGGCACAGGATTGCCCTGGGCATTACGCGCGGGATTGCCCGCGGAGTCGCGTTGGACGTTGCGGGTGAGATCCGTGAGCGGGCCGTTGGCCCAGACATTGGTCTGCTCGACGCGTACACCGCCGACGACTTGCAGGCGGCGGTTGAAGAACGCGGCGTCTCCGCGAAGGTACGCCGCCGAAACCGCCTCCCGTGCCCACTTGGAGTTCGTCACGAAGTTACGATAGGTCGTGTCATCGTTGATGGTGAACTGACCCGGATTAGCGCGGAAAAAATCGAGCGTCGTTTTGTAGTCCACAAACTCCATCCGGGGAAATCCGTAGGCGCGTTCACGCTTGGGGCTCGACGGATCGAGGAACGCCGCGGCGCTGCCCGGCACGTTGCTGCCAGTATAGTTGTAAGTGATGGCGCCCTGGTTGCTGTCGCGCGTGGACTGCCGAAAGTCGAGACCGCTGCGCAGGGTGAACGGGAATTTCCAGAAGAAGTCCCGCCGACCGTTAAGGAATGCGCTGAAGTTGACGTCGTCCCCGCTGCGGGGCGTCTCGGCGACACTGATGAGCGAGTAGTTCTCGATCTGATACGGGTCGACCGGTGCGCCGGTGGCGTTATCGGTTACGGTGATGACACCGGGACGGGTGTCGATGATCTGGTCGAACGCCACGGTCACACCGGTACGGCGGGCGATTACGTTCTGCCAGAGGCCCTTGTCGGTGCTCCGGATGCGGTCCGTGCCAAAGGCACGGCCGACCCCGCCGTCGAATTTCCACACCGGCCCGTCGTGTCGCCAGTTGAAGGTGGGCATGAAGGTGCGATTCTCGCGCACTCTGCCGTTGCCGCTGGTGATCTGGATATTGCCCGCGCCGGCGACGCCCTGCACGGAGTTCGTCGTGAAGCCGGGCGCGATCCGCAACGGGTTGAACTGAAGATTGCGGGCGGCGGTCCAGCCATCGAAGGAAGAATACTGATACGAAACTGAAACGCGGTCGTAATCCGAGAGACGGAAGTCGAGCGTGAGACCCAGTGATTCACGCCCGGACTCCTTCGGCGCATCCGTGTACTGGTAGGCCGAAAGGTACGGGCTCCCTGGCGTCGTATGGGGGAAGGCTACGCCGTTGGTCGCGGTGCTCACTCCGCGCCAGGTGTTGGTGTGGCCGACCTGGTGCGAGAATTGGGTCGAGTAGCCCGTGGCGACCGAGAACCCGAACTTCTTATTCACCGGCACGACCCATGAAAAGTCGAAGCCGGGATGAATGACCCGCCGCGGATCGCGGTAGAGCGCAGCTTGATCGCCGAACTTGATCAGGTCGTCGCGCGCCATGAGATAGACGCTGCCATTGAAGAGCGGCTTGGTGCGTTCAAACGAGCTGCGCGGCACCATATTCACGGAGCCCGCGAGCGCGGAACCGGGTGAATCGGGCGTGGGCGACATGGAGACCTCGATGCGGGAGATATTGTTGAGGTTGAAAAACCCCACCTCCACGGCCCGCCCCGTGCCGGTCGGGCTGGAGAGACTTAGACCGCCGAGCGTAACGGGTGTGTTCGCCGCGGGTGCGCCGTCGACGGAGACCGTCCGGGCATCGCCGCCGCTGAGATCGACCGTGAGACCGGGCAGGTAACGCAGGAATTCCGCGACGTTGCCTTCCGCGACAGCGCCGAATTCGTCGGTGGATACCACCGTCTTCACATTGGGAGCGAAGCGTTGCTCATTGATGGCGATCGCGGCCGCTTCCATCTCGCGTGATTCGCCCACCACGAATTGGTCGAGCTTTACCACGTTCGGGTCGCCCGGCAGCGCGTCGGGA
>CAYVDZ010000381.1:0-5654 GCA_964450575.1 uncultured Opitutus sp. | reverse complement strand
GCATTCGCCCCGTCGGGCGTGCCGTGATGATTGATGGCATGCACGTCGACGGGGCCGGTCACCCAGGCGACGGCTGACTCCATTTCGGTCCAAGCGGCGGCGTTCGGGCTGAGGAAGCCTGCCATATCGCCGCCATTGAAATAGCGAAACGCCCCGTAGGTAAGCCGGAACGCGAGGCTACAGTTGTTCTCGTTCGGCAGGATCCCTTCCGGAAATCGGTTTCGCACCGCCGTTTCCGAGCCGGTCCACACATAGCCATTGGCCGCGATATTACGCACTTGGAAGTCAGGAAAATCCCGGGGGTTGCGGCGCAATATAATCTGGTCGGCCCGGCCGGGTTCAAACCGTTCGCTTTGCAGCCCGTTATGCTCCGCCTGCCACTGTAGGAAAGCGCGATAATTCTTCATCATGGCGGATCCCGAAGGCGCGGGAAAATCATAACTCGGCCAGCCGCGATCCAACAGGCGCCGAATGGCCACCTCGTCGCCGACATCGGTAATACCCGTCAGCCGATAGGCACCGGATTTCGACGGCGGCGATTGTTCAGTCAGGGTTCCCATGTGATCCCCGTGAAAGTGAGTGAGGGCTGCGTAATCGAGGACGCCGCGTGCGCCCTCCGGATGCATGCGCCGGATATACCGAGCGACCCACTGGCCGCCGCGGAGAGAGGCATTTGGCCGTTGAGGCGTATCATAACCGGCAGGACGCTCCGCCGAACGATTCACCGCGGCCGCGTCGAGCAGCAGCGTCGTCCCATCCGGGAAAACGAAAAACGCCGCATCACCGGTGCCCGTGTTGATTTGATGGATGTCGAGCATTCCGCGCTGCCAGGCCGGCAAGGGCTGGCCCGCCGCCGGCGGGGAGGCGCCCTGAACCGCGAGCGGCGTCAAGCCGAGCATGGCGCCCGCAAGGGTCCAATAAAGCATTATCCGGATCTGCTTTTTTCCGCGGGGCGTCATCCTCGAGAGCTTGTGCATAACCTCACTAAGTTCACGAAGATTCGCGTGCGCCTACGGGGGAGAATCTCTTTCTGCAACGCGCGGCCGCTTCCGTCCCGTAAACGCGAAGCCCTTCCTGCGGTTTAGGACCACCGGCGCTCCACGGTCTTGGCGAAGCAATCCGGCTCGCCATCCGGCTTACCGCACCGCATGAACGAGGCGGAAACCCCGCCCGTCCGTCATGCCGCCCACGCACATGCTGAAGCAGAGATTAATTCCACCCATGCCTTCTTTGTTTCGCCCCCTTTTAGCCGCCGTTGGCGTCGTCACCCTCCAATTTAGTGGCCAGACTTTGCAGGGAGCCGATGAAACAGCGCCGGCCTACGAATCGATCCTCAAGATCGACTCCCACTCCCACATGTTCGAGGACCTGCCTGCATTTCACGCGCTGCTCCGGCGGATCAATGTGCGGACGATTAATGTCTGCAACAACGGGACGGATGGGCACCTCGAGGCGATGCATGCGATCGCGGTGGAGCTCTACCGCAAGAACCCGCAGACCTTGCCGTTCGAATCGACGTTCGACCTGCTGCGTCGCAATGAGCCGACCTACGTCCAGGACGTAATCGCGTTTCTCGACCGCACCTTTGAGCAAGGCGCCGTCGGCGTGAAGATCTGGAAGGAGATCGGGATCGATATCAAAGACCGGAACGGGAAATTCATCCTGCCGGACGATCCCCTTTTCGACCCGATCTACGCGCATATCGCGAAACGCGGAAAAGTCCTGCACGCCCATTTGGCCGAGCCGATCGACGCCTGGTTGCCGCTCGATCCCGATAGCTCCCACTATAATTACTACTCATCCAATCCGGAGTGGCATCTGCATGGAAAACCTCAATACCCGAGTCACGCCGCCATTATTGCCGCCCGCGATCGCATCATGGAAAAGCATCCGACTCTGGTTGTTTTGGGAGCACATCTCGGCAGCCTGGAACACGACCTTGAAGGCATCGCCGCGCGGCTGGAGAAATACCCCAACTTCCATATCGAAGTATCCGCCCGCACCCGCAACCTGACGCGCCACCCCACGGAAAAGGTGCGGGCGCTGTTTCTCAAGTACCCCAATCGTATCCTCTATGGTGTCGACCGGGGCTGGAAACCCTTCCTGCGTGGCCCGTACACCGACGCCCAGCGCATGGGTCATGTCAATGGACTCGAGCTGATCTATCGCGCCGACTATGATTACTACGCCGGAAAAGGCGAAATCACTTATAACAACCGGAAGACCCAAGCCGTGAACCTTCCGCGGAGCGTGCTGGAGGAATTTTATCACCAGAACGCCGAACGGATATTTAAACTCCACACCGCTTGGGCGGGACAGAAATAGGTCAGGGGTCGTTGATTAGTTCACGCCGAGGCGGGACCAATGACGCTTCGTTCCCTCCGAGCAGTCGGAGGGATTTTGTCTTTAGTTAGAAACGGCGAGACCAGCGGTCGCGCCTTTTGGGCTCCACCCGTTCGGCGCCGGATCAGCGTCGGCTCGATTTGTGTTGATATAACGATGCTCCCTGATCGTCGTGCTGGGTGAATTCAATCCGAGCGGCCGTCTGGCCGCTCGCGGGCTGGACGGCCACGCGCAGAAATCCGCCGCTCGGCGTCTTGTCGGTATAGAATTGCTGGACCAACGCCTGCGGATCGGTCGAATTGGGATCACCGGGCGCGCGACCCAGGCGGGAATTCTCCTGGTTCAACGCCCCACAACTGAACTCCTCGAAACCCGTGGCGTGTTTGGAGTGATACTTCCAATGCCGGTCGCCGCAGATGATAAAGAACTGCCCAGGTGCGACTCCGTTGGCTTTCAACCAGGCAAGGAACTCCTCTCCTTCGTGGCGGAAACCGCGCACGTTAACGTGATTATCTTTTTTGCTGCCGTCATCAGGCCCGATCAACGGGGTCGGTGAAACCAGAATTTTAAAGGTCGCATCACTCTCCTTCAGCGTCCGCTTGAGCCAGGCTTTTTGCTCCGCTCCCCAGATCGTCTTGTCAGGTCCGTCGGCCATCGCGTTCGGACTGCGATAGTCGCGACCTTCGACATACCAGATTTGCAGATCGCGACCCATCCGGTGGGTGCGGTAGGTTACAGCTTTCGGATCGGCGGGGTTTACGATGGGCACCTGCTCGCGAAACGTGGCGATGCCGAGCTCATGCGACGGCTCGTAGTCACCGGTCGTATCGGAATCATTAATACGGTAGTCGTGATCGTCCTTCAGCCAGTACGTCGGAACGCGCTCAAACAGTTTCACCCAGCGGCCCTGCACGTATTGTTCATGCCATTTACGGCGCAGTTCAGGCTGGGTCTTGGCCCGCGTGGCAACGGGATGGTCGTAGTAAACCGCATCGCCATTTATAATACAGAAATCGGGTTGCAGTTTTAGCATGGGATCCAAGGCGGGATAGCCCAACATCCGATCCGCGCCTTGATAGCCCGGCTGATCACGGTGGCCCTCATGAAAGAAGGCGTAGTTCAGACAACTGGTCAGGATAAAACTCACGGGTGCGGCGGTCTGGGCGGATGGTAGCGTCTTGAACTGGCCGACCTTGCTTGGCTGCGTCCGCGTCGGGTCCGGGCCGTACACCGCGCGGTAATAATAAAGGGTACCGGGGCGCAAGTCACCGACCTGCACCTTCAGAATGAAGTCACCCTGAGCGGTGGCGTTGAGCCAAGCGGTTTGACGCGCGTCGCGGAACGAGTGGCTCGTCGCGATCTCAAAACGTCCCGTGCCGGCGGCGCCGGCGACATCACCGGCGGTTAGCTCCGTCACCGCGGTGAGGCGGGTTTGGAGAATAACGGTTGTCTGGGTGACTTCGCCCGCAAGAATCCCTTGGGCAAGGTGCAGGCCGGCTGCTTGCGCGCGGGCGGAAGGGACAAGTTGAAGCCCGACGAGGACGACGCACGCGAGGAGGAGTTGGGGCAGGATTCGTTTCATGAAAGGGGGTGGCCGGCGGGCGTTGGGATTGAGGCGGGGCGGTCTAGACAGGCGGATCAAGGCGAAGGCCGGCAGCGGGCTGGCCAGCGCTCGAGTTCTTGAAGGGCCCAACGGGTTGTGAACAGATCAAGTTTTTCCAGAACTCAGAATTTTTAACCGCGGATTACGCCGATCTGGCGGATAAGGCCAAGAGTACCTCCAACTATCCGCTCCATCGGTGTGATCCGCGGTTGATCGATGTTTGAACCTCAATGGTCTGAGGCCGCGCCTCGCTAGGCCAATCATTTCGCCGGCCGACGGGGATTTTCATACCACATGACGCCCAGGCCGCGACCGGCTTCGGACTCTTCATTCGTGATCACATCGAGATCTCCGTCGGCATCGAGATCGAGCAGGCGGACGAGATCGTATTTGATGCCAGGCGCTCCGGAGATGTCGAACCCGGTCCAATCGCGATCAGCCGTGGTCGCCCCCTGTCGCAGCCAGTACACGCCGCGACGATCGCCGTGCGCATTTTCGCATGAGGCGACGATGTCAGCGCGGCCGTCACCATCAATATCTCCGACGGCGAGACCCTTGATGTTACCCGTGTTAACAGGGACCGCGAGCGGTTGCTCGGACCAGTTGCGACCCGTGCTGTCTTTTCGCCGGAGCCACAGAATCCGGCTATGGCGATTGGGCTCGGCTCGTTCCATTGCGCTGCGCTCGATGCCGGCGACGACATCCTGCAAGCCATCCCCATCCACATCCCCCAGCGTCAAAAACATCGCTTGGTGAGCGCCGGTGGTGACAATCTGATGCCGAGTTGGCTGCTGGCCGCGCGCGATGGCCACCGCCCCGGGGTTCTCGAACCAATAAATACCCCGGGTCGGGCCCATGCGATCGGAATAGAGGATATCCTGATCGCCATCGCCATCCATGTCGACGAGTTCGATCGACATGATCCAGCCGGCATCGGCCAAGCGGTGCCAGGTCCAGCCCGCGACCCCGCGCGCATCGGCGGGGGCCTTCAACCAACCAATGACCGGCGTTGGGGTGTCGGGGCCGGGCCGCGAACCGAGGATGAGATCCGGACCATGCTGGCCATCGAATTGAAACGGTTGAGCATAGAGCCAGCGCCCCAAGCCTGTAACGGCGGGCAGCACCGCTTGAGTCCAAGCACTCGCTTCGAGAATTCGGTTACGATCAGTGGGGCCCCAATGAATAAAAACCCGGTTGGAACTTCCTTCGGTAGCGGTAATGACATCGAAGGCGCCGTCGCCATCGAGATCGGCGAGCACGGCATCCTCGGCCGACGGCGTCTTGTCCAAGCTGACCTTGGGCCAGGGCCTTTTGATCGTGCCCTGCGGGCCGGGGTTCAGATAGACCCGCGTCTCGCCGCCTTCTTCCCAGCCGGTGGCGAGATCCAGCCAACCATCGCCGTTGATATCGGCGAACTTGGTCCCGTCGGAACCGCGGCCGTCCTCGTCGATGGGGTGACGCGACCACGGAGCGCCCTGCAGAGGACGGTGATCAGTTTGCGCGACAGCCGAAGGCACCCCTAACGCGAGGAGGATCAAGAAAGGGTTCATGAAAGGGGACTCGAAACCAAAGGTAACCTACCCGAGCAGGTCGGGTTTTGAGAAAGAAGTCCAGTTCGCGAATTCACGACCGCAGCCAAAGCTTCGTCAAAACGCCGGATTTAAGCTCGCGCACGGCGCGAAATGCTTAAAGGGCAATGCTTAAAGGG
>CAYVDZ010000380.1:0-5669 GCA_964450575.1 uncultured Opitutus sp. | reverse complement strand
GAACGACGAGTCGGGCGCGAGGCGCATGTTGCGCAATGCCGCTGCGCAACACCTGCAACACCTCCGCACCCGGAAAATCAGGGTGCACGCGGATGTCGAGCCCGATCCGGCACAACGCCGGAACGAGGTTCAATTCGCCGCCGCCTTGGACAATGCCAACGTTCAAACTACATCCGCCCAACACCCGATTGCGTTTCGCGGCAAGCGTCGGGGCGAGGTCTTCCTTGAGCCATTGGAGGAGCGGCAACGCCCGATAGACGGCGTTGTCACCTCGTTCCGGCTTGGCCCCGTGCGCGGCCCGTCCGGGCACTTCAATCCACACGCGCAAGATTCCTTTCGCGGCATAAACCACACGCAGATCCGTCGGCTCCAGCGCGACGGCAAAGTCGGCTTGAAAGCCGTTTGCCACCAGCGCCTGCGCCCCGAGGCTCCCCTGCTCTTCGCCGGCGGTGGCCGCCACGATCCAACGGATGTCACTGGTGCGCGCCGCCCGCGATCGCACCCACTTTCCCAAGGCGGCGAGCAGCGCGGCGGTGGGACCCTTGGTATCACACGCCCCGCGCCCGTAAAGCCGCCCCGCCCGCGCGGTCAATTCGAAGGCCGGCACCGTCATTCCCCGCACCCCCACCGTATCAAGATGCGGCGCAAACGCGACCGTCGCCCGGGCCGGCCGCACCGGTTCAAACACTCCGACCACCGTGGGTCGTCCCGGAGCGAGTTCCTGCAATGAAACGTCCGCGCCTAAACCGCGCAGATGGTCCCGCATCCACCCCGCCATCGCCGCTTCGCCTGGAACCGTCCCGCCGGGATCCGCCTCGGGATGCACACTCGGAATCGCCACAATTTCACGAAGGATTTTTCGAGCGTCGACAAGAGAGGTTGCCATAAGGAATACGTTGGCTTGCGCTGCGCAGGAGTTGATACGTAACCACGCGGTTACGGCAGCAAATTCCAAACAGAATCGCAAACCCTCTCGTCCAGTAAGTCACGCTCGCTCTTCCTCTCCGCCTCGTTTTCCCCTCTTTCTCCATGCCTTCCAAACTTCGCATTCTCGTCGCCGGCTGCGGCCACATGGGAACCTCCCACGCCCGAGCCTATCATGCCCTCTCCAATGATTTTGAAATCGTTGGCCTCGTGTCGCGTAATCCGGCTTCGCGCCAGAAGCTCAACGCCGAGTTCGGCGGCCGCTACGCGGAGTTTGCCGACTACGCCGACGCTCTCGCCCGCACCAAGCCGGACGCCGTTTGCATCAGTACCTACCCCGACACCCACGCTGCGTACGCGTTGGCTGCACTTGAGGCAGGCGCGCATGTTTTTCTCGAGAAGCCCGTCGCAGATAACATCGTCGATTGCGAACGCGTGATCGAAACCGCCCGACGCCTCGGGCGCAAACTGGTGATCGGATACATCCTGCATGTGCATCCATCCTGGAAGAAGTTCACCGAGCTCGCCCGCACGCTCGGCAGTCCGCTGGTCATGCGCATGAACCTCAATCAGCAGAGCTTCGGCCCGAATTGGGAAACCCACAAAAATCTCCTTCGCTCCACATCTCCGGTCGTGGATTGCGGCGTGCACTATGTCGACGTGATGTGCCGCATGACCGGCTCGCGTCCGGTAAGCGTCAATGGCATCGGCGCGCGCCTCAGCGATGAGATCGCGCCCAATCAAGTTAACTACGCCCATCTGCAGGTCACGTTCGCCGATGGATCGGTCGGTTGGTATGAGGCCGGTTGGGGACCGATGATGAGCGAAACCGCCTTCTTCGTGAAGGACGTCATCGGCCCGAAAGGCTGCGTGAGCATTGTTGCCAAAAGTGCGGCGAGCGCGGGCAACTCCGCGGATGTCGACTCGCATTCCAAAACCGAATCGCTCCTGCTGCATCACGCCGCCCTTGGCGCGGACGGCAAGTTCGCCAAAGCCGACGAGATCATTGATGTGACTGACGAGCCCAATCACGATGAACTTTGCCAACGGGAGCAAGAGGTCTTCCTCCGCGCGATCCATGACAACACGGATTTGTCGGACCACTGGCAAAGCGCGATCGACAGCCTGCGCATCGTACTCGCGGCAGATCTCTCGTTCCGCGAAGGCCGGACCGTGAAACTCTGAGCGAACGCCGCTTCTGAAATCCGAAGTGACACAGACATTCCTGTCTGTTCCGAGATCGAAAAGTGACACAGACATTCCTGTCTGTTCCGAGATCGAAAAGTGAAATAGACATTCCTGTCTGTTCCCAACCGTTAATCGCCGGTCGAAAAACGGAACAGACAGGAACGAACCAACCATTCAAAACGGCCCCGAACGTGGGCGTGGCTTCAACCAGTGGCGCACCACCACGTCCCGCCATGCGCCGTCGCCGGTCGACCGTTTGCGCAGCGGCGCCGCATTTGCCGCCGCTCACTTGATTGGCACCGCAATCATATCAACCATCGCGGCCCGGCCAGGACGACCCAGACCGTTAACGCCCAAGGCCGAGGCCGCCGGCGCCCGCGTTGGATCGTAATACACCGCCCGAATATCTCCGAGCATCGACCGGGCAATCGGGTCATTCAGGTAATACGTCGCCTTCGCCATGTTGCGATAGCTGCTGCCCGCCTCGAACAGGATCGAGCCCAGCCGCTCGAAAATTGTTTTCATCTGCGTGCGCGGGTCGTTGGCGTCGCCTCCGTCAATCGCGCCAATGAAGATCAAGGGGGTCCCCGCCGCGACCTGACTCACATGACAATAACGAGGCGACGCCGTCAGCCAGGGCAGCATGGTATAAACAATCCCATTCGCGGCGTCGATTACCCGATCACGCGCGGAGGCGACCAGCTCTATTTCCGTATAGATATCGCTGACCCACTCCATTATAATGATGGGAGGAACCCGCCCGACACCGAAACTCGCGGCAATTTCTCGCGAGGCCGCGACATGGTCTTCAAACGGCTTAATAAACGCCTTCACCTGCACGACGTCGGCCGGACCCAGGCCAAGGTGCTCGAGACTGCGAAACAAACCGCCCATGGTGAGCTTCGCCCCACTGGCCAAGTCTGTGCCGCGGATAACCTGGCCGGAAATAAAGATCTTGCCGCCCGCCGGTAAAACCGCGGCGGAGGCGTCGACCACCTCGACCGTCGACGGGGCCCGCGACGTCGTGGCCACGGCATCAAACGCCACGCGGGCCTGCGCCTGCGTGAGCGGTGAACGCACCAAGGTAAACGCCGGTGGCGTCCCGGCGAATCGCTCCGCCACGGCGGCTTCCACCACCGATACGGATGGGTCGTCCGTCACATACGCATTAAGCCGCACCACGCCCGCAAGCGACGCACCTGCCTTGGCCAGCGTCGTCTCGAGTGCGTTCAACGCCGCGTCCACTTCCGCGCGCGGATTGCCGGATCCCGTCGCGGCGAATACCTGCCCGGTAAACAGGAGCGGTTGATCAGGCACCCGGACCGCAAACGCGGTCCCACGGTGGTCCAGCTTGGGGAAACGTTGCACCGGAGATGAACTCGTCGGGGATGAAGGAGTTTGCGCCATGGAAAACGTGGCACTCGTGAACATGAGCACCGCAAGTGTGATACACCGTTTCATTGAGACCTCGTACGGGGGTTTCGGTTTAGTTTGCAAGCTCAGGTCTCTCTGGCGATCGCACAAGAACACGCGGGCCCCTGCGCGTTCAAGAACAGCAGCCCGCGTCATGATTGACGGCTCAATTCGAGCCAGTGACCAAGAGGTTAGAACCGGGCGCGAACGCCGGCCACAAAGCCGACGCCCTGGTTCGTCCGAAAGAAGTTCAAGCCATTGAGCGAAACGTCCGTACGTGGCGGCTCGTCTGTGATATTGCTGATATCGAGGAACATGTCATAACGACGATTGAAGCTATATTGCAGTTTCACGTCCAACATCAGCCGTTCCTGGTTATAAACAAGGAGCGACCGCCAGAAAGCGACGCCGGATCCGACCGGCGAACAATGCGCCGCGGGGCGAGGAGGGAGAGGAACAAGCGATGACGTTCATGAGGGAAAGATTTTCAGTTGGGGGTTGGAAATCGAGTTCGCCCGGGGTCGTGGGTCGGGATTGACCGCTCTGACCGCCAGGGCGACAGCAAAACGTAACCAATAAGTTACTCTTTTGACTTTATGGCAATCACTTTGTGCACCGTCTGATCAGGAAGTTAAGGCGGGGTCCGACCGGAAAAAGACTTGTCCCTAATCGTAACCCAGCGGTTACTCCCCTCCGTGATCAAGACCTGTTCCAACCGCCCCGACGTTTTAGAATCTCCGGCTTTGGCGCCATGGGTTTGGCGTCTGATCGGGCCGGGGGGACTCCTCTTGCTTCTGGCGGGGTGTGCGGCCGGGCCGGGTGCGCCCACGGCATCATCCTGGCGCGCAGGCACGGCCAGGGAGGATATTACACCGCCAGCGGGACTTTGGATGACCGGTTACGCTTCCCGCGAACGGCCGGCCGGGGGCGCCGCCCAATCCTTGTGGGTAAAAGCGTTGGCGATCTCTGATCCGACGGGGAATCGCGGCGTGCTGCTCACGGCCGACTTGTGCGGAATTACGCGCGAGATTTCGGATCGCGTCGCGGCCGGGCTTTCCCGTCAGCATGGAATTCCGCGCAGCGGGATCATGACAAACGTCTCGCATACGCACTGTTCGCCCTGGCTCCCCGGCAACCTCACGGGCCTGCGAATCCTGCCGGCAGACGGCGTGAAAAAGGCCGACGATTATGCGCGGGATTTGGAGCAGAAGATGATCCGCGCCGGCTCAAAGGCGCTGCAAAATCTCGCTCCCGCCTCGCTCTCCTGGGGCGAGGATGCGGCGCACTTCAGCTTCAACCGCCGGGAGAATTCCGAGAAGGACGTTCCGACCCTGCGTGCCGCCGGAAAGCTGAAAGGCCCCCTCGATCCGCGCGTGCCGGTGCTCGCCGTTCGAAGCCGGGACGGTGAGCTGCAGGCACTGCTCGTCTCCTTCGCGTGCCATGCGACGACGCTCTCGTTTTTCCAATGGCACGGCGACTATCCCGGCAGCGCCCAACTCGAACTGGAACGCCGCCATCCCAGCGCGACCGTCCTCTTCGCCGCGGGCTGTGGCGCCGACATGAATCCCGCCCCCCGGCGCGAAATCTCCCATGTTGATCAACATGGCCGCGATCTGGCCGACGCCGCCGACCGCGCGCTCGCGAAACCGATGCAGCCGGTTAACGGGAAATTTGCCTCCGCCTTTGCGGACGTCACTTTGAACTTTGCGCGCCAGCCCACCGGGGCGCAGTTGCGTGAAGCGCGGGAAAAGGAGCAGCCGAACAAAGAGATGCACCAGGCATGGGCTGCCGCCGTGACCGAAGATCTTCGCACCAAAGGCGACCGCATCCTCGACTATTCCTACCCGATCCAAGCGTGGACGTTGGGCGGCCTTAACTGGGTCGCGCTCGGCGGCGAAGTGGTGATCGACTATTCCTTCCGACTCCGCCGCGAGCTTCCGGGTGAGTCCTGGGTTTTTGGATACTCGACCGACGTCATGGCTTATATACCTAGCGAACGCGTGTTAAAGGAAGGCCGTTACGAAGGTGAAACCTCGATGATTCCCTATGGCCGACCCGGCCCGTGGGCCACCGGCCTCGAAGACAAGATTGTTTCCAAAGCGCGCGAGCTCGTCGCCGAAACGCGCGGGACAAAGTAGCGAGTC